>NZ_JBSMEZ010000040.1:0-21457 GCF_056498605.1 Profundibacter sp. | reverse complement strand
AAACCGACACCCAAGGTCGCACATCCGCCTCGCATATCTGGGCCGCAGGCGATTGCGCATCCTTCCCTTACCGCAGCACCCGCATCCGTTTGGAAAGCGTGCCGAACGCGATTGATCAGGCCGAGGTGGTCGCCGAAAACATGCTGGGCGCTGGCAAAGATTACATCGCCACCCCGTGGTTCTGGTCAGATCAATATGATGTGAAACTGCAAATCGCAGGGCTGAACACGGGTTATGATAATGTGGTCACACGGGCGGGCGACAAGGACGGCGCACAGTCGCATTGGTATTACGCTGGCGACACGCTGCTCGCGGTGGACGCAATGAACGATGCCCGCGCCTACATGATCGGCAAGCGGTTGATCGAGGCGGGAAAATCACCCGCGCCCGACATGATCGCGTCCCCGGATACCGATCTAAAAGCCCTGCTGAAATGAGGATCATCGCGGGCCAGCACCGCGGCCTGACGCTGGCCTCGGTCGGCAAGGGTGATACGGCAGCGCACCTGCGCCCCACCTCGGATCGTGTGCGAGAAAGCTTGTTTTCTGTGCTGATGGGCGGCGCTTACGGCGACCCGATCACTGGCGCACATGTGCTGGACCTGTTCGCGGGCACGGGGGCGTTGGGGTTTGAGGCATTGTCGCGTGGCGCGGCCCACAGCACATTCGTTGACGATGGCCGCAAGGCGCAATCCCTGATCCGCGAGAACATTACCCTGACACGACGCGACAAATCCACAACCAGATTGATCCGCACGGACGCCACCAAGATACCGCCAAACAAAGCTGCGCCTTGCTCACTGATCTTTATGGACCCACCCTATGGCAAAGGGTTGGGCGAAAAGGCCCTGACCGTCGCCCGCGCCGAGGGTTGGCTGGCGACGGGCGCGCTGATCATCTGGGAAGAAAGCAGCCCGCAGCACGCGCCGGACGGGTATGAGCTGCATGACCAGCGGAAGTATGGCGATACGTGGATTTCAATCATGGAGGTTACCCAATGACTCAGCCGCGGCTCATCATCTTTGATTGTGACGGCGTTCTGGTTGATAGTGAGCCACTTGCCAACAGCTTTCTTTTACAAGATCTTTCGCGTTATGGATTGAACCTTACTTTGGCCGATTGCAATGCGCTCTTTGTTGGTGGCACAATGAAGGGTGCAGCCATCGTTGCTCGCCAAATGGGTGCAAATCTGCCGGACGACTGGGTCGATGATTTCTATGGTCGGCTTTACGCCCATCTAAAAAAGGGTGTGCCATTGGTGAGTGGGGTTCTTGATGTTCTGAACCTTGTGACTGATGCAAAAATTCCGCACTGTGTGGTTTCAAACGGGTCCGAAGAAAAGATGGAAATCACCCTTGGCCAAAATGGCCTGTGGGACAGGCTTCAAGGTGCGATATTTTCGGCTCACACCTATGGCACCGCCAAACCGGACCCTGAATTGTTGCTGATTGCCGCCCGCCAGTTTGGCATTGCGCCCGCCGATTGCATCGTGATTGATGACAGCCCATCCGGCTGCAAAGGAGCCGCCAACGCCGGAATGCGTTGCATCGGGTTTGCCGAACGCAGTGATGGCGAAGCGCTTTCCGCCACAGGTGCAACTGTGGTCAGGTCGATGACAGAACTGCCGCTATTGCTGGGCTTATCCGCCCCTACACCTTAATTTACCCGTAGGTCGGATGGAACTTGCCCGTCGGGGACAGGGTGAAAATATCGCACCCGTCCGCCGTCACCCCGATCGAATGTTCAAACTGCGCCGACAGGGATTTGTCCCGCGTTACCGCTGTCCAGTCATCCGCCAGAACCTTTGTCTCAGGACGCCCCAGATTGACCATTGGCTCGATGGTAAAAATCATGCCTTCTTCCAGCATCGGCCCCGTTCCGGCGCGACCGTAATGCAGCACATTGGGCGGCGCATGAAACACCCGCCCCAACCCGTGACCGCAAAAATCGCGCACCACAGACATGCGCTGTGCCTCGACATAAGACTGGATCGCGTGGCCAATATCGCCAAAGGTATTGCCCGGCTTTACCGCCTCAATCCCTTTCATCAAAGCGTCATGCGTGACTTGGATCAGCCGTTCAGCTTTGCGGCCCAGTTTACCAGCGACATACATGCGGCTGGTATCACCAAACCAACCATCGACAATCACTGTGACGTCGATGTTGACGATATCACCGCCCTTTAGCCGCTTATCGCCGGGGATACCGTGACAGACCACATGATTGACCGAAATGCAGCTGGCGTGCTTGTAGCCCTTATAGCCAATCGTCGCTGATTTCGCGCCTGCGGAGTCGACCCGATCGGTGATATAGCGATCCAGATCACTCGTGGTCACACCCGGAACGACCATCGGTGCAACCTCGTCCAGAATTTCAGCGGCCAGTTTACCCGCCGCAAACATGCCGTCGAAATCCGACGCTTGGTAAATTCTAATGCCGTCTTTGGTCACGCGGCCTTTGTCATCAGTCAAAGCATCTCTCCTAGTTGTTATCGTCTAGATAAGGCAGCGGATCACAAACTTCCAGCGCATGCGTAAGCCAAACGCCGTCAGGTGTAATTTTGGTCCCATAGCACAACACCTCGACCCCCGTTTTTCGGGCTGCCGCATAAGCATGCGCATAGGCGGGATCGATATCTGACGCCAAGGTAAACCTGTCGCAATCGGTGCGTTGCACCAGATAGAGCATCACCGCCCTGTGCCCCGCGGCCACCATCCGGCCCAATTCCACCAGATGTTTTGCGCCACGCACGGTGACGCTATCGGGAAACTCGGCCAATCCTTGCTTGCGCATCAAGGTGACGCTTTTGACCTCGACATAGGCATCCGGCAAACCAGCCTCGCTCAACAAGAAATCTATCCGGCTATTCTCGCCATACTTCACCTCGGGGTGCACAGTGCCGTAGGCGGCCAGTTCCGGCACCTCGCCCGCCTCAAGCGCCGCCCGCACAGCCCGATTGGGCACGGCGGTATCCACCCCAACAAAATGACCATCCGGCAATTCCACCAACCGCCAGCCGTATTTCAGCTTCCTCGCAGGGTCATCATTCGGCTCCAGCCACACTCGCAGCCCTTCGTCCTTTAGCCCCATCATCGACCCAGGATTGGGGCAATGCGCCACCACCTCGCGCCCGTCGGCTAGCCGCACATCGGCCAAAAACCGTTTATAGCGGCGGATCAGGGTGGCTGGGATCAGGGGGGTTTGAAAGCGCATAAAACAGGCATATATTGGATGCAAGGAAGCGACAAGGATAGCAAGATGATCAACCCAACTGCCGCCATGCTGGTGATCGGCGACGAGATTCTGTCTGGCCGCACCCAAGACACCAACACGCATCACCTTGCGGGGGAATTGGCCGCGCATGGCATTGATTTGACCGAGGTGCGCGTGGTGCCGGACGACACGGGCGCAATCATCGCCGCCGTGCAGAAACTTGCTGACAATCACACCCACCTGTTCACCTCGGGCGGGATTGGTCCGACCCATGACGATATCACCGCCGATGCGGTGGCCGCCGCCTTTGGCACGCCGATCAGTATCCGCGATGACGCCCGCGCGCTGTTGGTGGCCCATTACGCCACCACAGACACCGCGTTGAACGACGCCCGCCTGCGCATGGCCCGCATCCCCGACGGGGCCACGTTGATCGAAAATCCGATTTCCGCCGCCCCGGGATTTACCCTGAAAAATGTGCATGTGATGGCTGGCGTTCCGATGATCTTCAAGGCGATGGTGGCATCCCTGCTGCCCAGCCTGTCCGGCGGCACCCCGTTGCTCAGCCAAACCCTGCGCCTGATGCAACCCGAAGGCGTGATCGCCAAACCGCTGGCCGATCTGGCGGCAGAGTTTCCCAGCCTCTCGTTCGGGTCCTACCCGTTCTACACAAACGGCACCTATGGCACCAATATTGTCGGGCGCGGCACCGACGCCGCCGCTCTGGACATCGCCATGTCCCGCCTTGTCACCCTGTTCCCGTCGGAGACCGCATGACCCCCGCCCAAACCCTGTATCAAACCGGCGACGCCACATGGCCTGCTGCCGAATTTCTAACCATCGGCAACTGGACCATCCGCAAGGGCGCGGGCGGCGGGCAGCGTGTATCATCGGCCACCGCCAATGGCCCTGTTACATCTGAAGACATCAACGTGGCCGAAGAGGTGATGGGCGCGCTAGGCCAGAACCATTTATTTATGATCCGCGAGGGGGATGAAACACTTGATCGGCTGTTAGACGCCAAAGGCTATCGGATCAAAGACCCCGTAAACCTGTATACCTGCCCAATCGAAACCCTGACCAAAATCGCGCCCGAACGCCTCGCCGCATTTGCGATCTGGCCGCCCTTGGCGATCATCAACGAAATCTGGGCCCAACAGGGCATTAATGCGGATCGCCAAGCGGTTATGGCCCGCGCCAAGGGCCCGAAAACCGCCATCCTTGCCCGTCAGAATGACCGTGCCGCCGGTGTTGCCTACCTTGCAATTCACAATTCAATGGCCATGTTACACGCGTTAGAGGTGGTTCCCGAGCAGCGTCGGCAAGGTGTTGCCGTCAACATCATGGGGGGCGCCGCGATCTGGGCACAAGATAATGGCGCAACCGCGTTCAGCGTCATTTGTGTGCGCGACAATGTGGCCGCCAATACGCTCTACACTTCCCTGAATATGAAAAATGTGGGACACTACCATTACAGAATAAAAGACCCGAAAACGGGCTAAGCAGGTTTGATAAAAGATATGAAACGACCCATCGCACTTGACCTACCTATGGTCGATCCGCTGCCAGAGGCGACGCAGAAGTATTTTGACATCTGCGCCGACAAACTGGGACTGGTCCCGAATGTGTTGCAGGCCTATGCCTTTGACATCGACAAACTGAACACATTTGCCGCCCTTTATAACGATCTGATGCTGGGCGATAGCGGCATCACCAAACTGGAACGCGAGATGATCGCGGTGGTGGTTTCATCAATCAATAAATGTTTTTACTGCCTTGTGGCGCATGGGGCTGCTGTGCGTGAATTGTCCGGCGATCCAGAGCTTGGCGAAATGATGGTGATGAATTATCGCGCTGCCGATCTGGACACCCGCCAAAAGGCAATGCTGGATTTTGCCGCTAAATTAACCGAAACCAGCGATAAAATAGAAGAGGCTGATCGCCAAATGTTGCGTGACGCCGGATTTAGTGACCGTGATATCTGGGACATCGGGGCGGTTGCCGGTTTTTTTAACATGACCAACCGCGTGGCATCGGCCTCCGACATGCGGCCAAACACGCAATACCATTCGGCCCACAGATGAATATTGGCGCCCACATATTGGCCACCACAATGGCCATAGCAATGCCTTTGGCATCCCCCGCTATGCAGCTGGACCTACCTAGCAATGCGGTATTATCGGGTGAGAAAATCATTGGTCACGGCAGCTATCACATGCCGGTCAGCGCATGGGGAAATGGTGCGTTCCAAACAATATGGACCGAGGGTGAAATCACCCAGCAAGCGTGGAAAATCACAGCCTCGGGGCTGACATCACTGCAAATCCTTGAGCCGCTAAAACAACAGCTGACCAGTTCCGGTTTCGAGGTGATCTATGAATGCGAGACCGAGGCCTGTGGCGGTTTTGATTTCAGGTTCAATACCGATGTGATGCCCGAGCCGGCCATGCACATTGATCTGGGTGACTTCCGGTTTCTTGCAGCTCGGCGGATGGGTGACGAGCGCCCCGAATACATCAGCCTTCTGGTCAGCCGCAGCCAAAATGCGGGCTTTGTGCAGTTGATGCGCGTTGGGGTGCCGTCCGAGGAAGCCACACTTGTCACCTCTACCAAAAGCCCTGCACTGACCACAATATCGGAAGAGCCTGCCGCCGCCGTGCCCGATATGCCGCTGGAACAAGCCCTGCAAGGTCCCGGGCGTTTTATTCTGGAGGATTTGATATTCCAGACCGGGTCATCCGATCTGGGTGATGGTCCGTTTGAATCACTTACCACCCTTGCCAATTACCTACAGGCAAATCCGGAGCAAAGATTCATGCTGGTTGGCCATACTGATGCCGAAGGGTCGCTTGCGGGGAACATTGCCCTGTCCAAGAAACGCGCACGTTCGGTTGTGCGCCGACTTGTGTCCGAATTTGGCGTAAACAAAAGCCAGATCAGCGCCGAAGGAAACGGGTTTCTTTCCCCGCTTGCCTCGAACCTGACAGAGGACGGACGGGCACAAAATAGAAGGGTCGAAGTGATTGTCACCTCGACCCAGTAGTTTGCACCTTCGTCATTTTAATTCTAATTGATCACCACTCATCTGGCCCTTTATGGGCAAAGGATTGTGCGAGGAAATCAATGAATGCCCGCACTTTTGGCTGGGTGAACCGGCCCGGTGGATACACCGCATAAATCCCCTGCATCTCGCTTGGTAGACCTGGAATTGCTTCTTGAACCAGCCCTTGCGCCATCGCATCCGCATAAAGGAAGCTTGGCAAATAGGCGATGCCCAACCCCGAAATCGCAGCATTCAACAGGGATTGCCCGTCATTCACTGACAGCCAACCTGCCGTGCGAACCTGACGTTTTTCACCCGACGGAGCGGTCAGTTTCCAAACGCTGCCGTTTGATTGGTTGGAATAATGCAGCAATTTATGCTCGTTCAAATCGTCAATTTTTTCAGGGCGACCGTATTTTTCAAAATATTCGGGCGACCCGACCATCCGTTTGGTTGTTTCAGTCAGTTTGCGGGCCCGCAGGGTGCTGTCTTCCAGTTCACCAATACGCACCGCCAGATCAAACCCTTCGGAAATCAATTCTACATAACGGTTGTTCAAAACCATATTAACGGTAATATCCGGGAATTCCTGTAGGAAATTGCCCAACACAGGTGACAGGTGGTTTACACCGAAATCTGTCGCAACCGAAATGCGCAATAGGCCGGATGGGGCCGTTTGCATTGATGTCACCAAAGCATCCGCCTCGCCTGCATCATTCAGAACGCGGCGGGCGCGGTCATAATAAGCAAGGCCAATTTCCGTTGGGCTAACCCGACGCGTTGTTCTATTTAGCAACCGCGCCCCCAGACGCGCCTCAAGTGATGAGACATGCTTTGATACGGCTGATTTGGAGATGCCCATTTTACGTGCGGCATCAGTAAAACCACCTTGGTCCACAACTGTGGCAAAGGCCTCCATCTCAGTTAATCTATCCATTATCATACCTGTATTTTTGTTTCGTATTGATCTGTATATCGCAACGAAATTGGGCAAGAATGGGGTGAAGGCCGGACAATACTGCGGTATTTCCATTATCGTTCATGATGTGGAAACACGCTAACCGTTCAAGTTTTGCAAGGTTACGCAGCCTTCGGCGGGGATATTTAGACGAAAAAGAAACCTATAGGGCGGCCGCCAAACGGGTGCCCTGATCAATAGCGCGTTTTGCGTCCAGCTCTCCGGCCACATCAGCACCACCGATCACATGCGGTGTCATTCCGTCGGCAACCAGCGCATCCGCAAGGGCGCGTTCAGGGATTTGCCCCGCACATAGAACGACATGATCCACCTCGATGATTTGCGGGTTTTCGCGGGCCTCGCCAAATGAAATGTGCAAACCACGCGCATCAATGCGTTCATAGTTCACACCGGTCAGCATTTTCACGCCCTTCATCTTTAATTCGGCGCGGTGAATCCAGCCGGTGGTTTTGCCCAACCGCTTGCCTGCTTTTTCCGCTTTGCGCTGCAACAGCACCACTTTGCGGGCTGGCGGGGTGGGTTGCGGGCCGTCCACAGACAGGCCGCCGCGCCTGATCGCCGGATCACCCACGCCCCAGTTGCGTTTCCACGCCTCTAGGTCTTCGGCCAGATGCTCAGATCCATCCGCCAGATATTCGGCCACATCAAACCCGATGCCGCCCGCGCCGACAATCGCGACCCGCTTGCCGACTGTCGCCTTGTCCCGCAGCACGTCGATGTAGGACAACACATTCGCGCCGTCCTGCCCATTGATCTGTGGATCACGCGGCAATACGCCGGTGGCGATGATCACTTCGTCAAACCCGCGCAATGCATCCACATCCGCCGCCTGCCCCAACCGCAGATCAATACCTGCGCGGTCAACCATCACCCGGTACCAATCAACCAGACCGTAGAATTCCTCTTTGCCGGGCACTTGTTTGGCCATGTTCAACTGCCCGCCCAACTGATCGGCCTTATCGAACAACGTCACCTTATGGCCGCGTTCAGCCGCCGTAAGTGCTGCCGCCAGACCGGCGGGGCCAGCACCAACCACGGCAATGGTTTTGACCGCTTCAGCCGTGCCAATCACCAGTTCGGTTTCATAACAGGCGCGCGGGTTGACCAGACAGGTCGATATTTTGCCGGAAAATGTGTGGTCCAGACAAGCCTGATTACAGGCAATGCAGGGCGCGATTTCATCCGCCCGCCCATCCGCCGCCTTGGCGACAAAATCGGCATCGGCCAAAAACGGCCGCGCCATTGAAACCATATCGGCACAGCCATCCGCCAGAACGCCTTCGGCCACTGTGGGGGTGTTGATCCGGTTCGAGGTGATCACGGGGATACCCACCTGCCCCATCAGTTTCTTGGTCACCCAGCTAAAGGCACGGCGCGGCACCGATGTTGCGATGGTCGGGATACGGGCCTCGTGCCAGCCAATGCCGGTGTTGATAATCGTCGCCCCTGCAGCCTCGACTTTTTGCGCCAGTTCAATCACTTCGTCAAAAGTTGATCCATTGGGGATCAGGTCAATCATCGACAGCCGGTAGATCAGGATGAACTCGGCACCCACAGCAGCACGGATCAGTTTGACCACCTCTAATGGCAGGCGCATCCGGTTCTCATAACTGCCACCCCAGCGGTCCTCGCGTTTGTTGGTGTGGGTCACCAGAAACTGGTTCAGGAAATACCCTTCCGACCCCATCACCTCGACCCCGTCATACCCTGCGGCCTGCGCATTGGCGGCAGCGGTGGCGATGTCGGCGATCTGTTTTTCTATGCCAGATTCATCCAGCTCTTTAGGCGCAAATGGCGAGATGGGAGATTTAACCGCACTAGGGGCAACGCATTCAGGGCTATAGGCGTAACGCCCCGCATGCAGGATTTGCATCGCAATCTTACCGCCATTTTCATGCACACGATCCGTGACGATGCGGTGGTTGGCAATATCCGCGTCACTAAACAGGCCCGCCGCACCGGGCAAAACACCGCCCTCAAGATTTGGCGACATACCCCCCGTCACAATCAGGCCAACACCGCCCCGCGCCCGTGCCGCGTAAAATTCAGCGACGCGGTCCCAGTCTTTGGTTTCCTCAAGCCCCGTGTGCATTGATCCCATTAACACGCGGTTTCGCAGCGTGGTAAAACCGAGATCAAGCGGGGCAAGTAGATGCGGAAATTGGGTCATAAAGCGTCCTTTGTTACCTAAAGCACGCTGCACACGGCGACCCAGCCTGTCACCCGAAACGCAGCGTCACATGTTACATAGTTTCAACACAATGGCGGCGAAACGCCTTTTTCAACATGTCCAGTTCACTGCGCAGCAGGTCCAGTTCCACACGAATGTCGTCGCTTAACGGATCACCCGCAAGAATGGTAAAACTGTTCAAACGCCCACCCGTGCGCAGATCGGTGATCAAAAAGGTCTGCATACCGTCCGATAGCGCCGTCAACGGGACAGGCACGCGCACCGCCCAAAACCCCTGTGCCTCGTCCTCGGTGACAGAAATGTCCTCGATCACTTTGCCCAAATGGGTCACTTCGATTTCCGGCTGATAATTCCCGTCCGTGCCCGATACCGTCAGAACACCTTCCCAAACACCTTCGAACAGGCGGGTCGCGGTTAATGTTAGATCGCTCATAATAATTCTCTCATACAGCTGGGCCCACTATAATTCAGCACGGGGTCGGCGGCTAAAGGTGATGTCACGCAAGATAATCTGGTTCATCTGCGGGCCTTCAAAAATCAGGTCAATCCAGATCCGTTCGGCCCGCTTTTCATTCAGTTTGGTGTATGCCAGATCGAATTCCACCATTACATCGCCTTCATGTAATGGCAGTTCACGCACCAGTTGTTCGGTATTGGGGCCGTGTTTGACGTTCATGCGGGCAAAAATTTCCAGCGGCTTTTCCATCTCGACAATGGCATCCATCCGCAGCAGATGCTTTTTCTTTAGCCCATGCACCGCGTCATCCGGTAAATCCAGAACGATAGACAAAAAGCTGCCATCGAATTTGAAAACATCCATTTGCAGACCAAACGGTGCCAAATCCTCTTCTCTGGTATTGCGAATTTGGCGCAGGGTCAATTCGCTGATTTTGCAATCGTGAAAAACGGTTGCCTCTTTGCCCAGCTTTGCCTTGTTTTGGGCTGCCGACATGCCGCGCGGCGTGATTGGCCCGCGCCAGATTTCAGGGCGATAGGCCCAATCCGAATTTAGCGGTTGCTGGATAGCATCCGATCCAATTTGCGGCAGCATCAAACGGCTGTCCGCAACATGGATCACCTCTTCCAACGGGCGCATCATCGTGCGGGCACGCCCGCGCGTTACGCGAAGCGTCTCAAGGTCCATTTCCTTGGCCGCCTTGGCCAGACGCCCCCACCGCCGCAAGGCCCGTCGCTGGGATATCTTCTCGATAAAAGTATTTATCCGGTTAGCCATATCTGTGCCACATCTGCATTCTACATTTTGTGCTCTAGTGTTATCTTATATCGGGTCTTTGTTAAACAACCGCTTTAGAAAAGAGATGCCAAGTGTGTTATCTACAGCCTATCTGACGGCCACAGCATTTTCCCGTTTAATCCTGTTGGTAAATTCGCCCAATGTTTCAAACCCTTCTGCGGTTGAAATCGGCTGATCCTCCAGCCAGACAACCGATACCGAAACGATCCGCCCCTTTACGTTAAACAGCGCCCGCCAGTATTCGTCGCCCGCCCCCGCCAGTGTGCCTGTGCTGCTATCGCGCGCATGGATATAAAACACACCGTTTCGGTCTAGCGTTTCGATCACCTCGACCGTTTTGGCCTTGCCATCACGGCTCAGGGCGGCGCGTCCGGCCTCGGATTTGAAAAATCTGGCCAAGGAGGTCATTGAGGAAGCGATCGGTGCGGCTTCAGTTCTCTGGGATACAGTCGCCATCAGGATTGCCGGAATGCCCGGGTTTGGCTGATACGATGCGTTTGAAATCGCGGCGCAGCTTCCCAACAGCACAAACGCGCTATTGGCTGAATCCCTTGTTTCTGTCGGATCAACGCAAAACCCGTGTGGCCCCGCGATCACCACATCCTTGCCGGAAACCCGCACCTTTTCAGGAGCGGGGGTGACAGCGGTTGACGGTGCCTTGGCACTACTTTTCATTATTTCATCGCACGCGCCCAATACCATCAGCGCAACCAGTCCAGTCATAAGATACAGCTTCACGATCACAGGTCCATATAGATATGGCGTTCAACCTTGGCACCCGGATGGGTCACGGCACCAAGTTTTGCGCCGCCTACCTGCTGGGCGTACTTCCATAAAGCCCCGGAGGCATAAATCGTTTCACGCGGACCAGACCATGCCTCGCGGCGCTTGGCCATTTCCTCATCCGATACATCAACCGACAGCTCGCCCTTGATCGCGTCCAGTGTGATGATGTCCCCGTCCTTGACCAAGGCAATCGGCCCGCCATGCGCGGCCTCTGGACCAACGTGGCCGACGCAGAACCCGCGTGTCGCGCCCGAGAAACGGCCATCGGTAATCAGGGCCACCTTTTTACCCATGCCTTGGCCCGACAGCGCCGCCGTGGTGGCCAGCATTTCGCGCATGCCCGGCCCGCCGGACGGGCCTTCATTGCGGATCACCAGAACCTCGCCCTCTTTGTATTCGCGCTTTTGCACCGCCTCGAACGCGTCTTCCTCACATTCAAAAACCCGTGCCGGCCCGACAAAGCGCTGGTGCTGCGTGGCCATGCCTGCGATTTTCACAATCGCGCCGTCCGGTGCGACATTGCCCTTCAGGCCAACCACACCGCCGGTTTTCGACAGTGGTGTTGCCACAGGGTAAATCACCTTGCCGTCCGCCTCGCGGGTGACAATGTCGATTTCTTCGCCCATGCTGCGGCCCGTCGCGGTCATGCAATCACGATGCACCAGACCCGCCTTATCCAGTTCTTTCATAATGACCGGCACGCCACCGACCTCATACAAATCCTTGGCCACATATTGCCCACCTGGTTTCAGGTCGACGAAATACGGTGTTTCGCGGAAAATGTCGCAGACATCGGCCAGATCGAAATCAATCCCCGCCTCGTGTGCAATCGCGGGCAGGTGCAACCCCGCATTGGTGCTACCCCCCGTGCATGCCACAATGCGCGCCGCATTGATCAGCGCCTCGCGGGTGACGATGTCACGCGCACGGATATTTTTCTCCAACAGATGCATCACGGCACGGCCCGACGCCTCGCCATATTGATCGCGGCTCTCGTAGGGCGCAGGAGCGCCTGCCGAATTTGGCAACGCAAGGCCGATTGCCTCGGACACACAGGCCATCGTATTGGCGGTGAACTGGCCACCACAGGCACCGGCGGATGGACAGGCCACAGCCTCCAGCGCCTCCAGATCGGCGTCCGACATTTTGCCCGCTTGGTGCTGGCCGACGGCCTCGAACACATCCTGAACGGTGACGTCTTTGCCGTTAATGCGGCCCGGCAGGATTGATCCGCCGTAGATGAACACCGACGGCACATTCAAACGCACCATCGCCATCATCATTCCGGGCAAGGATTTGTCACACCCCGCCAGCCCAACCAGCGCATCATAGCAATGGCCACGCATGGTCAGTTCAACTGAATCCGCAATCGCTTCGCGGCTGGCAAGGGAGCTGCGCATGCCCTCGTGGCCCATGGCGATGCCGTCGGTGACGGTGATGGTCGTGAATTCTCGCGGCGTGCCGGAGGCGGCTTTGACCCCCATTTTAACCACCTGCGCCTGACGGTTCAGGGCGATGTTACAGGGTGCTGCCTCGTTCCAGCAGGTAGCGACCCCGACCAATGGTTGATGAATTTCCTCGTCCGTAAGGCCCATCGCATACAGATAAGAACGATGCGGCGCCCGCTCCGGCCCCTCGGTGACGTGACGGCTGGGAAGGATGGATTTGTCGAACTTGGTGTTTTTCATGATGGAGCCCCTGAATAATGCTTGAGATTTGAATAGGGGATGGGGGCGGGTTCATCAAGTGGGGATGGCGGGAGGAGGGTATGACAGGAGATATTGATAGGTTGGAGAAACCATTATTCAGTTGCAATCAACTATTACAATACGAGTTTACCAATAAAGCCGTCGGGCTTTGGTCGATTATCAGAAGCCGACGGTTGATTCTCAAATTAGCATCCCTCCGAATTCAACTCGCAGGCGTGACACTTATCGGGGTACTTGCGGATACGATTGTAAATCTGGTTGCTATGCCCCAGTAAAATTCGCTCGCGAAAGGTGGGTGAATTTTATCAGTTTGCGAGTGGCGCGATTGGAGACGGCGTAGCGAATGTAGAGAAACGCCGCGTACAAGATTACGGTTTTCGGATAATGTCTGCCATTGAAATCAACTGTCATAATGGAACCCCTGCCTGTAGATTTTTTGAAAAGCGTGTCGCAGAATACAGATGATAAGGAAACAACCGGAAATCTTTGCGACAGAACCCGTATCTACTATTCCGGAATAGTAGATATCTTTTTACCACCAAAATCGCCACACATCTGGAACACCGATCATAAAAAAGGGCGGGGGGTTATTAAAAACCCTCCCGCCCCAAAGGTGTGGGGACGCAACTAAACCACACCTCTGCTCGGTTGTTCGTTGTCGTTACCGCGCGGCAACGTTGTAGCCATGCTCGCGCAGGCAATTCGGGCCATAGACATTGCGACGGCCACGATCGGTCGAAATGCGGCGTTTACATTGCTGTGGCAGGCTAAGGCGTGGCGCATATTTTCCGACACAATAGGCACCATAGGCACGGGTTGTGCCTCGCGGGGTATAGAATGTTTTCAGGCAGCGGTTGGGCAGGGTCGGGGCAACGGCGACAGGCCGTTGGCGTTTGTTGTCTTTGATAACGCGGCTAATAATATAAAGCGCGGCCAGACCTTGCAGGATTCTGACACCATCGCTGGGCTTGGCCATTGCAGGGGCAGCGGTGAACGAGGTTAGGGCGATCGAGGCAGCAAGCACTGTGGCAGTAAGTTTCTTTGTCATGTCGTTTCCTTTCATGTGGGACCGGCGAGCAGATTGTATTGCCGGAAGCGATAAAACGAATTTGGGCAAAATGGCCGCGCTAAACAATAACGGCGGATTGTTATTGGATAACGCCTAGGGCTTGTGGTGGTTGATATTGAATAACTGCGCAAAATTCTCCATGTTCGGAACCATGATGAAAAAACTGATCCTCGCTTTGGCCCTTATGGCCGCCTCGCCCGCCAGTGCATCCTGCTATGCTGATTACAAAGCAAAGCAGGATAACCCCTTACGCCTGCATTATGGTGTGATAGAATTGCCTGATACGGCCTGCACCAAAAAGGATGCCAAAGGACAAATTACCCAACGCATCGGTGCGGATGGCTGGCAATTACTGAATATTCTGTCAATATTTGCGGCAGATGGGCTTGAGGAAAGGAAAGACAGTGCCGGAAAATACTTCCTCCGCTACTGAAACGCGGCTTTCGGGATCACGGGTTGTCACCATCGGGATTATCGCGATTGTGACAATTCTGCTGGTTGCGGCTGTTTTGCTATTTATGAACCTGCCGGATGCCAATGCGTTCAATGCGCGGGTCGAACAGATATTTGTTGAAAACAACGATCTGACCAATCGCGCCGAAATAAAACTTCTGGAAATTCTGGCGCAATCCGGCACCTCATTCTCGGACACTCTGGCATCCTATCGCACGGTTATTTTCGTGCTGTTGGTGTTTGCCACGGCCTTGTTGGTTGCCGCCTTGGTGTTTCTGGTCACCATCATCGCCATGAATAAACGCATGAGCGAGATCGAACGCACGGGCATTCAGGTGTCATCCCTGTTGATCAGCCGCGAGGAAAACACGGTTTATCTGAACAACATGGAATTCAAACTGACCGATGCGGCGATTGAAACCCTGTCTGTTCTGGCCGAAGCGCGGATGGACGGAGATCTGATGTCAGGTTGCGAGATCGAGGGCGTAATTTCAGGGCGCCCCGCCTCCGATTGCGACGAGGCGGCAGGCGCCACCCGTATCAAACGGCTGCGCGATTCACTGGGCAACCAGATGGTTAGCGAGTTGCTAGTAAAAAACATCGCTCGACGCGGCTACATGTTGGCAATCGACAAAGACGTGATCCGGATGGTTTAGGGTGTATCCCGTCACAGCCTATGGGTCCAAATAGGCGCAGATCCCGGACACGCTTGCGGCAAGTGCGGACGTGCTGGATGACAGCATGAGAGAACCCGCAATCGTTAATGCCGTAGCAAATTTAGTGAATGATCTTTTCATCTGATCACCTCCTATTAAAACAGTTTTCAGCACGACATAATTGCCTGCTTTGTCTGCGCGAGCGTTAGAAACCCGCTGATTGTCTAGGATATTGAACGCAATTCACTTGGTCTGTGAAAACTGTCACAATCAAGCAACCTTGACAGTTAGGGGCACGAGAAAATCGACTGTTATTGAATCCCTGCTGCGAACGCCCACTTTCGGAGAGGCAAGGGGTCTATACGCATTCGCAACGAAGGTCCGCTCCCAGTTCATGTGTCAATTTCTGCGAGCCAATCCAATGCCGCCGAAGGGCTCAGCGCTGTCATTCGCTGCATCTGATACTTCAACAATTTCGGCTTTGGTGACCCCGAGTGGATTCGAACCAGTAATCTGCCCCCTAGGAGAGGGGAGCGCTATGTACTAAACTACTGATTTCAAATACTATTAAATTAATAAATCGCAAACTGTGTAACTAAGTGTGTAACTTTTTCAATTTGCGATTCAGGCAGAGAGCCTCTCCCAAAGCCTATTGGCTTCATTGGTGCCTGACACGCCAGTGATATAGAAAAGCCTGCTGAATGGGCAAAACTACCGTTTTCAGGAAATGGCCCAACTGGCGCTTCCGGCCCAAGCACTAAATCGCTTCGCGATAGGGGCGCTTGTGGCGGGGGTTGTGCTGGTTAGGAACCTACTTGCACGTTGCGGTCATAACGGCCCGATACGAAGCCACGCCCAACGAAAGACTTTCACCGGGAACGGCTTATGGTTACGACCTCGACTTTAGAAAACTGGTCGGACCCCATTCGTCTGTAGATCCACATGTCACCGACGATATAAAGGATCAAATGACGCTGAATAAACTTGGATTGTTAAAAGGCGGGATGCCCTTAGGCTACATGGCTGGCAAACTTCCAAGCTTTGCCCTTCCGCCCGATGATATGGATTTGCTCAATATCCTGCATGGCTCTTGCCGCAAGCCGCATGGAGAGGGGCCGGACATGTTGGCCACGGTTGATCCGTTTTTGATGAAGGATCGCAATGCCAATACGCGGCCACATCAACGAATTGGAAGGAGCCAACATTGTTGAGGGCCTGACTTGGCTGGGACGGCGGCCGAAGGCATTCGATATTCTGACAGATAATACTGCACGTGAAGTGCACAAACGCCTTTTCTGACGAATCTGGGACTGGGCGGGGGGGGATCGTTTAACAGAGAAGAACATCGGTGTGCCAGTCTGGCACATCACAACCGAAATGCGCACCTGTTTAGAGGATGCCCGGCACTGGCAAAAGAACAGGATCTTTGAGCCGCTGGAGGCTACCGCGCGATTGCATCACAAGCTGGTCTGGGTTCATCCATTTGCCAACGGAAACGGACGTTGGGCGCGGATCATGGCAGATGCTTATCTTGCCGAAATCGACAAGGATATCTTCCTGAATTGGTCCGGTGGCGGAACGTTGGTTGCCGATAGGGACCATCGTGCGCGATATATTTCTGCCTTGAGAGAGGCGGATGGATATGAATTCGGGGCGCTGGTTGAGTTTATAAGAGCGCTTGCCCAGTAAAGGCGGAAAGCAGAAGTTAGCTGCTGTTGCAAACCCAATGGTGAATCTGCTGGGAGGAGGCATTCGGAGCCGCAGGGGAAATAACAGTTCTGCGGCGCTCGCCTTCCTCATTGGGCCAATGACCAAACTCTGGACTGTTATGTGACAACACCAAAAAAGGGATGTTTATCACCGCAAATTTCCATATAGATAGCGACATACCATAAAATGTGGACAGAGGAAAATGAGGCAAGCCGAAAGGATCATAGAAGGATTAGCGGTTCCAGTCATTGCAGTGGATGCAAAGCTGCGGATTCTGGCCATGAACAGCCTTGCCAAACAGGCCTTCTCTGAGGCGGGTATTGATTTCGTCTTTGATCATTTTTTGAGCCGCGTTAGTGGATTGCAGGCGTTGCTGGAACGAACCATTGAAAATGGTCTGCCCTCAACAACCAAGATCAAACCCAAGGCGGGGTTTCGTTCGGATTATACCGTTACACTAAAAAACATAGGCGTATTGGACGGGGTAGATTCACCGGTGGTGTTGATGACGTTCGAGGACCGTTCGCTGTTAAATGACCTTAAGACGATGCGAATCGGGTTTGTGGCCAACGTCAGCCATGAAATCAGATCGCCCCTGACGGCCATATCCGGTTTTGTGGAAACCCTGCAAGGCCCTGCCATTGATGATGTCGCCTTGCGAACCCGGTTTTTGGGCATGATGGCAAAAGAAGTCGCCCGCATGACCAATCTGGTTTCAGATCTTTTGTCGCTGTCTCAAGTCGAGGCAAAGGAACGGCGCGCGCTTAAGAACAGGGTGGATCTGACATCTGTTATTGAACAATCGGTTCAATCTGCCACATCTATTGCCAAAAAATGGGGCAAGATCCTTGCTGTTAAAACAGATACTGACCTGCCTACTGTCATGGGCCGTCAGGATGATCTGGTTCGGGTGCTGATCAATCTGCTAGAAAACGCGATTCATTATAGCCGGCAAGATGGGAAAATACATCTGACCGCACATATTGAACGTGGCGAAAACCCGTTGGGGCAGGATGCGATTTCTATTTCCGTCACAGATGATGGCGAAGGTATCGCGGCTGATGAAATCCCCTTCCTGACCCAGCGGTTTTACCGTGTCGACAAAAGCCGGTCGCGCAATATGGGGGGCACGGGGCTGGGGCTGGCGATTGTGAAACACATCCTTGTGCGCCATCGTGGCGAGCTGGTTATTGAAAGCGTTGTTGGCCACGGATCGACTTTCACCATCTATCTGCCCCTAGCATCCCAAGAAGACTCTAGTCTGTCATAAAACTGTTACCCAACCGTCATAAAGTTGAATCGTTCCTGTGTGAATCAGGAGGCGCTCAAAGGTGAGCGCTTATTCTTAACAGGAGACGATGAATGTCTGTTCGTTTAACACTTTCTGCGGCCACCGTGCTGCTGACAATCGCCGCCCCCGCCGTGGCGCGGGACCAAATCAACATTGTGGGATCGTCCACAGTATTTCCATTTTCAACAACGGTTGCCGAACGCTTTGGCAAATCCACCGATTTCAAAACGCCGATTGTTGAAAGCACCGGATCGGGTGGCGGACTGAAACTGTTCTGCGCTGGCGCAGGCGAAAACACCCCCGACATCACCAATGCGTCCCGCCGGATCAAATCCAGCGAAGTCGAATTGTGCGCCGCCAACGGAGTGACCGAAATCGTCGAGGCGATGATCGGGTTTGACGGCATCGTTTTGGCAAATTCGACCGAAGCGGCACAGATGAACCTGACCCTTCACGACATCTTTCTGGCGCTGGCCAAAGATGTTCCAAACGGTGACGGTGGCACCATGCCAAATCCGTATAAAATGTGGAGCGAGGTTAACGCAGATCTGCCTGCTGTGAAAATCGAGGTGCTTGGCCCGCCGCCAACATCCGGCACCCGTGATGCTTTTGCCGAACTGGCAATGGAGGGCGGCTGCAAGACGTTCGACTGGATCAAGGCGCTGAAGAAGGAAGATAAATCTGCCTACAAAGCCCTGTGCCACACCTTACGCGAGGATGGAGCCTATATTGAAGCGGGCGAGAACGACAATCTGATTGTTCAGAAATTGCAGGCAAATCCTGCGGCTGTCGGTATCTTTGGCTACAGTTTTCTTGAGCAAAACAGCGATGTTGTTCAGGGATCGATCATTGAGGGTGTTTCAGCCGAATTCGAGGAAATCGCCGCTGGCAATTACCCGATTGCGCGCTCATTGTTCTTTTATGTGAAAAAAGCGCATGTCGGCATGGTTCCCGGAATTGAAGAGTATCTGGCTGAGTTCACCAACGAGGACACTTGGGGTGACGAGGGTTATCTGGCCGACAAAGGCCTGATCCCGCTTTCCGTCGAGGAACGCGAAACTTGGGCTGCAAAAATCAACAGTCTTTCACTGCTTGATATGTAGCGCATACGCTCTGGACCGCCCCCCCCGTTCGGTCCAGAGCATTTTCACTGGAAATAAGTAAACCATGACCGATCAGTCTTTGAATATCACAACGCCGGTGCGCCCGATGTGGCTGGACCGCTTTGTTGTTGCTTTGCTTGCGACCACAGCAGGTGTGGCGATACTGGTGACAGTCGGCATCGTGGTTTCGCTGTTGTTCGAGACGATCCAGTTCTTTGGCAAAGTCCCCTTACGTGATTTTCTGTTCGGTCTGGAATGGAGTCCGCAAACCGCCATTCGTGCCGATCAGGTTGGCTCGGGTGGCAGCTTTGGCATCTTACCACTGATCAACGGAACCCTGTTGATATCTGCCATTGCCATGATGGTTGCCACGCCGCTCGGGCTGGCCTCGGCGGTATATCTGTCGGAATATTCAACCAAACGGATGCGGGGCTGGATCAAGCCCGGGCTGGAAATACTGGCCGGAATTCCCACTGTGGTTTACGGGTTTTTCGCCGCCCTGACGCTGGCCCCGTTCATCCGGATGACGGGCGGGCAACTGGGACTGGAAGTCGCGTCCGAAAGTGCGCTGGCGGCGGGGATCGTCATGGGGTTGATGATCGTGCCGCTGATTTCATCGCTGTCAGATGACGTGATCAATTCGGTGCCGCAATCCTTGCGCGATGCATCATTGGGGCTGGGCGCCACGCGGTCAGAGACCATCCGCAGGGTGGTTTTACCTGCGGCCTTGCCGGGCATTTCAGGATCCCTTTTGCTGGCCGCCTCGCGTGCGATTGGCGAAACCATGATCGTCTTGATGGCGGCGGGCATGGCGGCCAAATTAACGCTGAACCCGCTGGATGCGGTCACCACAATCACCGTGCAAATTGTCGCCCTCTTGACTGGCGATCAGGAATTTGACAGCGCCAAAACACTGTCGGCTTTCGCACTTGGGCTTTTCTTGTTCATCATCACCCTTTGCATCAATGTGGTCGCTTTGCACATCGTGCGGAAATATCAGGAACAATATGATTAATTTGACGAAGAAGGCAGGCTTCAATCTGTCTGCGCGCCACCGTGCTGAACAACGGTTCCAATGGGCCGGTCGTACGGCCATCATCATTTCGCTGTTGTTTCTGGCCGTCATGGTTGGCACAATTGCCCGTGATGCAAGCGGTGTTTTCCGGCAGTCGCAAATTGCAGTACAGGTCGATTTAAGCGCCGGGCCAGCAGACATCAGCTATGGGCGTATGGTTAAATCCGCCCTGCGCTTTTTTTTTCCTGATGAAAGCTGTCGCCTTTAAAAAAAACGCCTCTATAATCTGGTCAGCCCCGAAGGCGGTTTCGAGATTGCCCTAATGGTGGCAGAAAACCCCGATCTGACTGGTGGCACCCATACGCTGTGGCTTACTGCGTCGGATGATCTGGATCTTTACTTACGCGGCAAGGTTGATATCACCCTGCCAGAACGCCAGCGCCAGATTTCGGATGTCGAGATCGCGTGGATTGACACCTTGCAAGCCGCAGGCCAGTTGCGCCGTGTGATCAACTGGGGGTTTTTGACCAACGGCGACAGCCGCGAGCCGGAAATTGCGGGTATCCTCAGCGCGTTGGTTGGCTCGGCCTATTCGTTGGCGGTGTGTTTTGCACTCTCCTTTCCAATCGGCATCGGGGCAGCGATTTACCTTGAGGAATTCGCCCCCGCCAACCGGTTGTCCGATTTGATCGAAGTGAACATCAACAACCTGGCGGCCGTACCGTCAATCGTGTTTGGCCTGTTGGGTCTGTCGATCTTTCTGGGCTACATGGGATTGCCGCGATCCTCGCCACTGGTTGGCGGCATGGTGTTGGCGCTGATGACGTTGCCGACAATCATCATTGCCGCACGGGCCGCTTTGCGCGCCGTGCCGCCGTCCTTCAAAGAGGCAGCACTGGCATTGGGGGCAAGCCCGGTTCAGGCCGTATTCCACCATGTTTTACCCGTCGCAATGCCGGGTATGTTAACAGGCGCAATCATTGGC
>NZ_JBSMEZ010000039.1:0-25668 GCF_056498605.1 Profundibacter sp. | reverse complement strand
TCATCTTTCTCCGTAACAATTGATCCAGCTCCCCTATCAGCACGGAAATACCGCTTCATTTCATCGTTAAACTCGAATGGCTCCACTGCTTCCTCCTAAAATCCTATATGTATAAAACCCATACCTTTTCCATACGTTTTCCATACACCCAAAACGCCGCTAAAACATCCCCGGCACCACCTGATCCGGTGGCCTATGCCCGTCCGCAAATGTCTTGATGTTGATGATCACTTTCTCGCCCATTTCGGCCCGCCCTTCTTCGGTCGCCGATCCCATATGCGGCAGCAGCACCACGTTTTTCAGCGCCCGCAATCGCGGGTTAATCTCGGTGCCGTGCTCGAACACATCCAGCCCCGCACCGGCAATATCACCCGACCGCAACATCCGTGTCAGGGCGTTCTCGTCGATCACTTCGCCCCGTGACGTGTTCACAATAACCGCATTTTTCTTCATTAGTTTCAGCCGTCTAGCGTTCATCAAATGGAACGTTGATGGCGTATGCGGGCAGTTGATTGATATAATATCCATCCGCGCCACCATCTGGTCCAAACTCTCCCAATAGGTCGCTTCCAGCTCTGCCTCGATATCCGTATGCAGCCGTTTGCGGTTATGATAATGCACCTGCATCCCGAACGCCGCCGCCCGTCGCGCCACCGCCTGCCCGATCCGCCCCATACCCAGAATGCCCAGCCGGCGACCGCCCAAACGTCCGCCCATCAACGCAGTCGGCGACCAGCCTTGCCACTCCCCCGATTGCATCAGCGCCAACCCCTCGGGAATGCGTCTGGTGACCGCCAAAATCAGCGCCAAAGTCATGTCTGCCGTGTCCTCGGTCACCACCCCCGGAGTGTTAGAAACAAGGACTCCGCGCTGGCGGGCGGTCTGCACATCAATGTGGTCCACGCCTGATCCGTAATTGGCAATCAGACGCAGCTGATCCCCCGCTTGCGTCAGCATTCCGGCGTCTACTGTATCGGTCAATGTCGGCACCAGAACGTCGGCGCGTTTCATCGCCGACACGATCTCGTCTCGGGTCATTGGCACGTCGGTTTCGCGCAATTCCACGTCGAACAATTCCTTCATTCGCGTCTCGACCACCTCGGGCAACCGTCGCGTCACAACAACACTCAGACGTTCAGCGGACATAATACTCTCCCTTGTTCTTTCATTGGCACAGCTTTGATGCCAAAGTGGCGCAACAATGAACGAGGCACAAGAACCTCGCTGGGTTTGAGGCAAAAAAGTAAAGGTATCGGGTCAGATGAGCAATATTTTCCCTATGCAAATAAGCGCAATCATCATTGCGTTCGTTTTGGCCTTTGGGTTTTCAGGCATCAGTTATGCAGATGTTGCAAGCGCACCGAGCGGGACGCGGGGGCCGGTGACCAATCTGCCGTTGCCGCGCTTTGTGTCGCTAAAGGCGGCCGAGGGCAACGTGCGCCGAGGCCCCAGCCTGACACACCGTATCGACTGGGTGTTCCTGCGCCGCGATATGCCGCTGGAGATTATCGCCGAATACGGCCATTGGCGACGCGTGCAAGACCGCGACGGGCAAGGCGGCTGGGTGCATTATTCGCTGCTATCAGGCGTACGCACCGTGATTGTCGAGAGCGATATGCTGACACTATATGCAAAACCCGATCCCAATTCGCAAGAAAATGCCCAACTGGAAATGGGAGTGATTGCGCGTCTGGGTCAGTGCGGACCGGACTGGTGCCGTCTAAAGGCTGGCGGGCAAAGGGGATGGGCCAGAAAAGATACCCTATGGGGGGTTCGCCCTGACGAGATAAGGGAATGACCCCGCAGATACCGGACAGTACCAACACGCGCCTAAATCTTTCTGCTGGGCTGGCCTCTGTCATTGTTGCCATTGTTCTGGTTGCTCTGAAACTCTGGGCTTTTAGCGCCACACAGTCACTATCTGTTGCCGCCAGTATGGCCGATAGCGCGCTGGATTTCATGGTTTCGCTCGGGGCGTTGGCCGCAATCTATTACGCCGCCCGTCCGGCGGATGATGACCACGCTTTCGGCCATACCTCGGCCGAAGATCTGGCTGCCCTTGGGCAATCGGTGTTCATCATGATTTCTGGCGGCGTGATCGGCTGGGCCGCCGTGCGTCGCTTGCTATCCAGTGATCCTGTTACCTTGATGTCAGAGGGACGCGGAATGATGGCAATGGCCATCTCGATCACCCTGACGCTGGCCCTTGTTTTGTGGCAACGCCATGTCGCCCGACAAACCGGCAGCCGCGTTGTCGCCGCAGATTCCTTGCATTATCTGGGCGATCTGCTGCCCGCCGGTGGGGCCCTGCTATCCCTATGGGCCTCGTCCAGATTCGGCCTACCTCATATTGACAGCGTGGTTGCGCTTGGCGCTGCCGTTCTGCTGGTCATCGGTTCCTTGCGTATCGGCAAGGGCGCGTGGGATGCCCTGATGGATCGCTCTGCCGGTCCCGCCCTGATTGCCGGAATCGAAGCCATCGCCAAGTCCTACCCCGGAGTGCACGGTTATCACGACTTACGCACACGCCAAGCTGGCTCAACTGTTTTTGTCAATCTGCATGTGGAGTTGGACGGGAACCAGTCGCTGAATGATGCCCATGCGATTAGTGCCGGGTTGAAGCATGCTATCCGGCAGACCTATCCGCAGTGTGATGTGATCATTCATCAAGATCCGGTGCGCTGAACAACGTGGCTTCAAACGGCTACGGCTGAACTCGTAAATATAATAAGTTCAATTGATTACCCTGTATCCACACCGTTAAAACAGTTCTATTATTCCGGAATAGTAGAACTATTTACCGAACAAACCCACCTTGTTTTCACGATTTAGATTTACCACTTTCCAGGTCCCCTCACCCGCATCACACCAACCCGCGCCCCTTTAGCAGCGCCTGAACCCCAGGCATCCGCCCGCGAAATGCTTTATACAGTTCCTCAGGGTCTTTGGACCCACCCGCGGATAATATATGCGTTTCCAACAGCGACGCCATATCAGGGTCAAACGCCCCGCCCGCCTCTTCAAACGCTTGAAACGCATCGGCATCCATCACCTCGCTCCACATATAGCTGTAATAAGCACTGGAATACCCGTCACCAGAAAACACATGTGCAAATTGCGGCGTGGCGTGGCGCATGCGGATAGCCTGGGGCATACCAAGCGCCTCCAGAACTTCGGCTTGTTTTACCATTGGATCAGCAGGTGCCGCACCATTGTGAAATTCCAGATCAACCAATGCCGAGGCCACATATTCAACCGTGGAAAATCCCATATCATAGGTGCCCGCCGCCAGCAGCCGTTTCAGCATATCGGTTGGCATCGGCTCGCCGGTTTCAGCGTGTGTTGCGAATTTTTGCAACACTTCAGGCACCTCCAGCCAATGCTCATACAGCTGGCTGGGCAGTTCTACAAAATCGCGTGGAACCGAGGTGCCGGAAATTGATTCATATGTCACATCCGACAGCATCTGGTGCAGCGCATGGCCAAACTCATGGAACAAGGTGCGAGCGTCATCAAACGACAGCAGCGCAGGATCACCTTTGGCAAAGTTGCACACATTCATCACGATCGGCCGCACATCACCACCCAGTTTCCTCTGGCTGCGCATCGCCGAGCACCACGCACCTGATCGTTTCGATCCGCGGGCAAAATAATCACCGATAAACACCGCCATATGCTTGCCGTCCCGTATCACCTCCCACGCGCGGGCATCCTCGTGATACAGCGGCACATCGAGCGGTGAAAACTCCAACCCGAACAGGCGATTGGCACAATCAAACGCCGCCTCGATCATCCGGTCCAGTTGCAAATAAGGTTTCAATTCAGCCTCGTCTAGATCATGTTCGATCAGGCGGCGCTTTTCGGAATAATAGCGCCAGTCCCACGCTTCCAGATCACCATTCACACCATCATCATGCATCATGTTCGCAAGGGTTTCCGCATCCGCATTGGCAGCGGCCTTGGCGGGCTCCCACACGTCCATCAACAGGCCCCGCACCGCCTCGGGCGTTTTGGCCATCTCGATCTCCAGCTTGAACGCGGCAAAGTTATCGTAACCCAACAGCTTTGCCCGCTCTTCACGTAGCGCCAGCGTTTCGGCAGCGATGCCACGGTTGTCCGTCGCCCCGCCATTCGCCCCGCGCGCCACAAACGCCCCATAGGCTTTTTCGCGCAAATCACGCCGCATTGAAAATTGCAGGAATGGCGTGATAAGTGAGCGGGATAACGTTACAACAGGTCCGCCAGCACCTTTTTCCTCACCCGCCGCACCAGCTGCATCCAGCACAAAATCCGGCAACCCTTCCAGATCACCCTCGCCCAATTCCATGAACCATTCGCGCTCATCTGCCAGCAGGTTCTGGCTGAACTCGGTGCCCAGAACCGCCAGCCGCTCCAGCACCTCTTTCAGCCGATCCCGTGCCGCCCCCTGTAATTGCGCCCCGGCCCGCACAAACCCGCGATGCGACAGCATCAAAAGCCGCGCCTGCTCTCCCGTCAGCCCCAGATCATCACGCATATTCCACAGAGCTTCCACCCGCATAAACAATGCTTCATTCATGCTGATCTCGGACGAAAAAGCCGCCAGTTTAGGCGAAAACTCCCGCTGTAATTTTTCACGCATCGGTGTGCTATCCGCGCCCGCCAGATTATAAAACACCGACAGAACACGGCTTAACGCCTCTTCTGCCAGCTCCATCGCCTCAATCGTGTTTACAAATGTCGGGGCGTCGGGATTTTTGGCTATTGCTGCGAAATTCGCACGCGCCTCGCCAATCGCCACGTCAAACGCAGGCGCGAAATCCTCGTCCTTGATCAAGGCGAACGGGGGCAGTTCAAACGGGGTGTCCCATTGGGACAACAGCGGATTGGTCATGGTGATCTCCTTTGTCGGCTACGGTAGGGACCGCCGCCAAAGAGGTCCAGCGCTTAAGGGTATTTCGAGCGCATCCGCCGTTCAAGTTTGCGCAGCAGCAGCGACAGCGATACCGTCATGATCAGATACAGCAGCGCCACCACATTATAGGTTTCAAAATACCGGAAATTACCCGCCGCCGTCACCTTGCCCAGTTGCGCGATATCCAGAACTCCCAGCACCGATACCAATGACGAATCCTTCACCATCGCAATAAAATCATTGCCAAGCGGCGGCATGATGGTGCGAAATGCCTGCGGAAATACGATAAACCTGAACCTGTGCCAGCCGCTTAAACCCAACGCCTTGGCTGCCTCCACCTGTCCTTCGTCAACCGACAGAAGCCCAGCGCGGAACACCTCGGCAATAAACGCCGAGTAGCCGATCATCAGCGCAATAATTGCCCGCCACATCAGGGTAAAGTCCCGCGTGCGAATCGGATCGAACCCCATGCCTTCTAGCGCCCAGTTCACCGCGTGGACCATCGCAGGCCCAAACACAAACGCCACATATAGCAACAGTACAATGATCGGAATGCCGCGAATAATCTCGATATAAAACCGCGCCAATTGCCGAAACACTATGAACCGTGACATGCTGGCCACCGCCAGTATCAGCCCGAACAGCGACGCCATCGAAAATGCCACCAAGGTCACGAATATAGTTACCCCGATCCCTTTGGAAAGAGTGCCTAGCACCTGCGCGTACAGGTCATCCGACACCACCCGATAGAGCAGATATGCACCCAGTCCACCGGCGACAACGAGCCAGTATGGGAAGTCTTTGTCTTGGGGGGGCGTCGGAATCATAGCAAAAGGCCCCGGAACATGTCCGGGGCCACTCTGGTCTTAACCGCCAAACTTGTAATCAAGAAACCATTTTTTGTTCAGCGCATCCAGGGTGCCGTCTTCCTTCATGCTGGCGATTGCTGCATTCATTGGCCCAACCAGCTCGGATCCTTTGGGGAAGATAAAACCGAAATCCTCGGTTCCCAGCGTGTCACCGACAATTTTCAGCGCCCCATCAGAGGCCGCAACATACCCGTTGCCCGCTGTGCCATCGGTCAGCACCAGATCAACGTCGCCCGTTTTCAGCGCCTGAACGGTTGCACCAAACGTTTCAAACAGTTTGATCCGCGGATTGGCCTCGTCCCCGTCCAGAACTTCGTAAACACCGACATAAAACGGTGTGGTGCCGGGCTGTGCCGCCATCAGCAAATCCTTGTCCGAACCAAACCCTGCTGCATCCGAAAACCGCGCCTCGTCTCCACGCACCAACATCACCATTTCACTGCGCATGTAGGCATCCGAAAAATCGACCTTTTCCTTACGGTCATCGCGGATGGTGATCCCTGTCATCCCCAGATCAAACTGCGCTTCGGAAACCGCAGGGATCATCGCGTCCCAGCTGATATTTTCATAGACCACGGTGATATTGATCCGCTTGGCAATCTCGGCCATCGCGTCATATTCCCACCCAATTGCCTCGCCCGAAGCCGGATCAACAAATTGCAGCGGAGGGTAAGCGTTTTCAGTGACAACAACCACCTCTTTGCCGCCCAGATCAGGCAAGTGGCCCGCAGCCATAGTGACAGTGGTAAAGGCAGCCGTGGCAACAACGGCAAGTGATGTTAGCAGTTTCATTTGGAATCCCCCAAGATTGATTATGATTCCGCGTGATTATGGATCATCCACGCACTATGGCAAGGTAATTAAACGGATTTCCCCGAACAAACAGGGCAATCCATGCGCCGCTTCAGCTTGATCTTGCGGGTCTCGGCATACAGCGCGTCGTAAATCAGCATCTGTCCGCGCATCCCGTCACCGGCGCCTGTGATTTCTTTCACCACCTCAAGCGCCATCATCGCGCCGATCACCCCGGGCAACGGCCCAACCACCCCCGCCTCGGCACAACTCGGGGCCAGACCCGCCGCCGGAGCCTCGGGAAAAATGCACTGGTAACACGGCAAATCATGGGCCGGGTCATAAGTACTGATCTGTCCCTCCCACTGGGTCAGCGCCCCCGCGATTAACGGTTTGCCTAACGCCACACAGGTGCGGTTCACCAGATAGCGGGTCTCGAAATTATCGGTGCCGTCCAGCACCAAATCGTAGTCGGCAAACAGATCGGCGGCGTTGGTTTCATCCAGCCGCCGCTGATAGGGGCGCACCACAACTTTGGGATTTTGCGCCAGCATTGCGGCTTGCGCGGAAAACACCTTGGGCATGCCAATATCGGCATCCCGATGGATCACCTGACGTTGCAGGTTGGAATTATCGACCACATCATCGTCCACCACCCCGATGGTGCCAACCCCTGCTGCCGCCAGATACAGCAACACGGGCGATCCCAGCCCGCCTGCACCAATCACCAGCACACGGGCGTTTTTCAACTTTTTCTGCCCTACCCCACCGATTTCGCGCAGCATGATGTGGCGTGCGTAACGGTCCAGCTCGACGTTGGTGAATGTGGGTTTCGGGGTGGTCTCGGACATCTGGGCGACTCTACCTTGGGCTTTGACACGAAGTTGGCCTAGAGCCGCGCGATACGCAACCACAACCGCGACGATCCCGCCCAATATCAACCAAGGCCCAACCGACCCGCCAGTTGCCACACGCAGCGGCATCCCGTCCGGCAGCACCAAATGTGCAATCACAACCGCCGCATACAACAACCCGACCAAAAACCAGCGTTTGGCGTGCGACACCCCGATCAGCGCGCCAAGCAACCACAGCCCGATAGCCAACGCCAGAACATAACCCACTAGCCGCGCCCCGTAGAGCCAAACCCGCCTTTGCCACGCGCAGTATCGCCCAGCGCACCGGCCAGCTCAAATCGCGCCTGAACCACAGGGGCCACAACCATCTGCGCAATCCGGTCGCCGTGATTAATTACAAACGGCTCCGCCCCCGCGTTCATCACAATCACCCCCAGTGGCCCGCGATAATCGCTGTCAATCGTGCCTGGACTGTTGGGCAATGTAATGCCGTGCTTTAACGCCAAACCCGAACGCGGCCTGATCTGCACATCGTATCCGGCAGGAATTTCCAGCCGTAGACCCGTTGGCACCAAAGCGCGGCCACTAGGTGCAAGGGTTATTCCGCCCCGCTCAGCCTCAATAAAATTCGCCCGCAAATCCGCACCGGCTGCCCCGCTTGTCTCATAGCTTGGCAACCCCAGCGCCTGATCCGCCCCGTCAATCCACGACATTTTAATTAAAATCATCGCGCCCCCCTTCTTCTTTTCCTAAATACCTGCCGCGCGCAGCGCAAATAATCTCTTACGCCAAAGCTTCGGCAATATCCGCCGCCAGCCGCACAGCCACCTGATCTTTACTCATCCGCGGCCATTCTTCAGAACCACTCGCCTTGATCACTGTCACCGCATTCTCGCTGCCGCCCATGATCCCCGTTTCGGACGACACATCATTGGCAACAATCCAGTCACAGCCCTTGCGCTTCCTTTTGGCCTTGGCGTTTTTGATCACATCATCGGTTTCCGCCGCGAACCCGACAACCAGCGCGGGACGGCCTTTTTTCATCTGGGCCACACTCGCCAGAATGTCGGGGTTCTCGGCAAACTCCAGCACAGGCAGGCTGCCCTTGCCATCCTTCTTCATTTTTGACGTGGTCTCGGATGCCATGCGCCAATCCGCCACCGCCGCCGCAAATACCGCGCCATCAGCGGGCAAAGCCGCCTGAACCGCCGCCAACATCTCTCGCGCCGTCTGCACCTCGATCACCCGAACTCCATCGGGTCGCGCAACATCGGCGGGTCCGGTGACAAACGTCACCTCCGCCCCCAGCGCCGACAACGCCCGTGCAATCGCCGTGCCCTGCGCCCCCGAGGACCGGTTGGCAATATAGCGCACCGGATCAATCGGCTCGTGTGTTGGTCCTGATGTCACCAGAATATGCTTGCCCCGCAACGGCCCATCCGAAATCGCCACCTCAACCGCCGCAACAATCTCCAGCGGTTCCGCCATCCGGCCCAGACCAAATTCACCGCAAGCCATGTTGCCCTCATTGGGGCCAACAAACAGCACACCGTCACCTTTCAGCGTTGCGATATTGCGCTGGGTTGCGGGGTGTTCCCACATCCGCACATTCATCGCCGGTGCAATCAGCACCCGCTTGTCCGTGGCCATCAGAAGGGTCGAGGCCAGATCATTCGCCCGCCCGCCCACCATCTTGCCCATCAAATCCGCCGTCGCGGGGGCCACCACCACCAGATCAGCAGCGCGGGACAGTTCGATGTGCCCCATCTCGGCCTCGTCCGTCAGATCAAACAGATCGCGGTATACCTTGTTAGCGGCCAGCGCCGATGTGGACAGCGGTGTCACAAATTCCTCGGCCGCGCGGGTCAACACCGGCGTCACTGTCGCGCCGCGCATCCGCAAGCGCCGGATCAGGTCCAGTGACTTGAAGGCGGCAATCCCGCCGCCGATGATCAATAGAATGCGTTTGCCAGCAAGCATATCCAGCCCTTTCAAACAGTTGTCCTTGTTTTAGGGTGCTGATCGCTTGAACTCAACCGTCACGCTTACTTAAACGCCAGACAAGGGTCTTCGCGTATTGCCGGTTCCGTCACCACCCACATGTCAAATGGTTGCTCTGCCTCTGCTGGGGCCTCGATAAACCCGACCACCAACACCGATAAATCCGGCGCACCAGCTGCCAACATCGCCGGAACACCCCAATCTGTCCGCGCATGCCCATTGCCTGTAATCAGCACCACAGGCCCGCCGGTTTCCCTAGCCGCCTGCACCACCACGGCCCCAAACGCTGCATCCCGAAACCGTTGCGACTCGACCATACCACCCATCATTCCCAGCGGCATCGCCTCGCAATGTGCCTCGAACTGCTCCTGCATGCGCTGCTCCAATTGGCCCGCTGGCAATGGCTGATCCAGTCCGAACAGTGCAGCCCTCGGCCCAAACACCGCCGCCGCCCCGTCACCAAACGCGCGCCGCACCTCGTCACGAGGCCGCGCCGCGCCATAAACCCGCGCCGCGCCCAGCGCTTTGAAAATCGGGTAATATAGCGCAAAATCCGGCCACCCCGACGCGTCCCAGTCCAATGTCGCCTTTAGCGCGTCCTGATCCATCAGCAATTTCGGCGTGATCTTTGCTGCCTGCTTTGGCGTTAACATTTCAAACACCACTGCCGTTGGCTGGATCGCCAAAACCGCCTCCGCCTGCCCGATATGATGCTGTGCATTATCGTGAATTTCACCCAGAATCACCACATCGGCAGGCGGCAAGTCGTCCAAATCACCACTGGTAATTTCTTTCGCCCCAGCCATGCCAATTGCTGCTATAATCAGGGTAACAGATACAAATATATATTTCATCTTGCCTACCTGCCTGCAAATTTCACAAATGCCAATGGGTCACATTAGCACTTAACCTAACGGCAATTGCTTGCTAGTCCTAATGACACGCATGGGGGAAAACAGAATGTTGCCAACTTTGACACTTGTGATCGGCGGGGCCGCATCGGGCAAATCAAACTTTGCGGAACACCTGGTCGAGGCCAGCGGCAAGACCAAGATATATCTGGCCACGGCCCAAGCGCATGACAGTGAAATGACCGCAAAAATTATCCGGCACCGAAAGTCACGCAGCGTCGGCTGGCGCACCATCGAAGCCCCGCTGGACCTGTCCGCGCCGCTTGCCGATGCCACGGCCAACGATACCGTTCTGGTGGATTGCGCCACCCTGTGGTTGACCAATCACCTGCTGGCTGAAACCGATCTTGAGGCCGCCGAATCCTCCCTGCTGACCGCGCTGGCCACTAGCAAAGCGCCCGTTGTTGTGGTCACTAACGAGGTCGGTGCGGGAATTGTGCCGGAAAACATTCTGGCACGGCGGTTTCGCGAGGCTCAGGGGCGGTTGAACCAACGCCTAGCCGCACAGGCCGGTCTGGTGGTGACCGTCACCGCAGGTTTGCCGATGGTGCTAAAGGGCACCCTGCCAAAATGACGACCTGGTGGTGGGTACGTCACGGCCCGACCTATGAAAAAGCATTCGTTGGCTGGCGCGATGTGGCCGCCGATCTATCCGATACAGCGCAAATCGCCCGCCTGAATGCGCATCTGCCCGATGATGCGTTGCTGGTATCGTCCGACCTGTCGCGCAGCATTGATACCGCCAGTGCAATTGCAGGCGCACGAACCCGCCTGCCCCATGCACCCGACATTCGGGAGTTCAATTTCGGCGACTGGGACGGGCTGACGTTCGATCAGGTCGCCGCCCGCGACCCCGACCTAAGCCGCGCCTATTGGGAAACCCCGGGCGACATCACCCCGCCAAATGGCGAAAGCTGGAACACAGCGGCCAGCCGCATTACCCCGTTTGTTCAGGATATGAACACCCGCCACCCCGACCGCCACATCATCGCCGTGGCCCATATCGGCGTGATCATGACTCAAATCCAGCTGGCAGGGGGGCTATCCCCGACCGAAGCGATTTCTTATAAAATCGACAATCTATCCGTTACCCGTCTGCAATGGGACGGAAACGCGTGGGAAACCGGTGCTATTAACCACTTGCCCTAGGCCCTGTCCCTAACTGCCAAAAAGCAGTGCCCGCCAGCGGTCAAACACATCCATCGGCATCGCTTTGCCCGACACCACATCGTAAAATAAATCTACCGCAAACATGGTCTGCTTATAGGTCATCCCGTCCGGTGCATCACACGGCACCAGCGCGATTGCATCATAAATCGCACGGGCATTACGCTGAATCATCGGATTTTGCCAACGGGTACCGCGCAGTTCCTGAAGGAATGAAATATCACAACCGCAGTCATATTCCCCTTGCGCCGCCACGCAATAATCATGGCGCATACAGGCTGCATCCAGCGGGTCAACCGGCGGGCCGGCACGCGACATATCCACCGGATGGTTCGGGCCGCACCAATTGCCGTAAACCGGCGCAAATAATTGCAGACTGCTTTGCGCAACAACGGGGGATACGGCCATAACAGCCATATAAAAAACGAGCGGTATCACAGCCATAGCAGTTTTCATTTCAGACATCCTCCACCCCTGCTTTACATCAGCGAATTACACGGCGCAAATCCGTCCATCACGTTTTGTGATGCCCCCGTCACAAAACACAATTTTGCGAATGCAGCATCCCGCGCTAAACTGCCCAACATGACTTATGATCTATATATCGGCGACCGCACATTTTCCAGCTGGTCGCTGCGTGGCTGGCTGATGTTCGAGAAATTCAACATCCCCTGCCGCACCCATATGGCTGGCCTATATTCCGGCACTTTGCAACAGGATCTGGCCGATCTGGCCCCTGCCCGTCTGGTCCCCGCAATCCGCACCCCCGATGGCGATGCTGTGGGCGACACGATGGCGATTGCCGAAACATTGGCCGAACGTCATCCCGACGTGGGGCTGTGGCCAGCGGATCAATCCGCCCGCATTCTGGCCCGCTGGATGGCGGCAGAAATGCATTCGGGCTTTGGCGCGCTACGTTCGGAATGCCCAATGCAACTGCTGCACCAATATGACGGGTTTTCCGTATCACCCGAAGTCCAAGCCGATCTAGATCGGCTGGAACTGCTCTGGTCACTGGCCCGCGCCCGACATGGCACAGATGGTCCTTGGCTGTTTGGTGCCTATTCACTGGCCGACGTGTTCTATGCCCCCGTTGCCGCACGGATCGCCGGATTTGACCTGCCTGTGGGCGATATCGCCACCGCCTATGTCGCCGAGCACCTGAAAGATACCGCCTTTCGTCGGTGGCGGGCGATGGGGTTGACCAAATCCTATGATCCTGTGCCATATGCGCTGGATGTGCCTACCCGCAGCTGGCCCGTCACCTCGCTGGTGGCCAAAGCCGTGGACAGCGGTACCCCAGAAAATGCGACCTGCCCCTATTCCGGCAAGCCTATTACCCATCTGATGGAACTCGACGGGCGCATCTTTGGGTTTTGCAACGCTTTTTGCCGCGATAAAACGGTCCACGACCCCGCGGCGTGGCCAAAATTCATGGAAATTTACCTTTCGTAAACCATCCCTGCGTTAACCATTAACAAATTGGGTAACGCAGAGAGGCGTGAACATGGTGGCACGCGCCTATACCGTCGCGTTTGAAGGGATTGAGGCCCGCATGGTCGAGGTGCAATGCGCCATCACGGCGGGCTTGCCATCCTTTGCTATTGTCGGGTTGCCGGACAAGGCCGTGTCCGAGGCCCGCGAACGGGTGCGGGCGGCGATGACAGCGATGTCCATCGCGCTCCCCTCCAAACGTATCACCATCAACCTGTCGCCAGCAGACGTGCTAAAGGTGGGGTCACACTTTGACCTGCCGATCGCACTGGCATTGCTGGCAGCGCTGGAAATCGTGCCATCCGAGGATGTGGAAAATACCGTCGCACTGGGGGAACTTTCGCTTGATGGCACCCTGATACAGGTGATCGGTGCCCTGCCCGCGGCGATGACCGCCGCCGAACATGACCGTGCCCTTTTGTGCCCCAAAGCATGTGGGGCCGAGGCAGCGTGGGTTGGCGCAACCCAGGTGCTGGCTGCCGGATCACTGGCCGATGTGGTACGCCATTACACGGGACAGTCCCCGCTGATGCCTGCTGTGGCAGGCGAGGTTCAGCGCGAAAACCACAGCCGCGACATGCGCGATGTAAAGGGGCAGGAACGGGCCAAACGGGCGCTGGAAATCGCAGCGGCTGGCCGCCATCATGTGCTGATGACCGGATCGCCAGGGTCCGGAAAATCCATGCTTGCCGCGCGTTTGCCCGGCATACTACCCCCGCTTAGCGCCGCCGAGGCACTGGAAACCTCGATGATCCATTCCCTGTCCGGCCTGCTGGATGAGAGCGGTATTTCCCGCGAACGCCCGTTCCGCGAACCGCACCACACGGCCTCTATGGCGGCCATCGTTGGCGGCGGGCGCGGGGCTAAACCGGGGGAAATATCGCTGGCACATAACGGGGTTTTGTTCATGGATGAATTCCCCGAATACCCGCGCGCCGTGCTGGAAACCCTGCGCCAGCCAATTGAAACCGGCGAAGTCGTGGTGGCCCGCGCCAACGCCCACGTCAAATACCCTTGCCGCTTCATGCTGGTCGCCGCCGCCAACCCGTGCAAATGCGGCTACCTTGCCGATCCGTCGCGTGCCTGCGCCCGTGTTCCGCTGTGTGGCGAAGAATATCTGGGTCGAATTTCAGGCCCCTTGATGGACCGATTCGACCTGCGCATTGATGTGCCACCCGTGGCCTACTCCGATCTGGATCTGCCCGAAGCTGGCGAAACTTCGGCCGACATGTCCGCCCGCATCGCCAGCGCCCGCGATATACAAGAAAAGCGGTTCATGGATCATGCCGATATGCGGGTGAATGCCGACGCCGAAGGGGCCATGCTCGAGGAAATCGCCACCCCCGATGACGAGGGTCGAGCCTTGTTGATCAAAGTCGCTGAACGCTTTGGTCTATCCGCGCGTGGGTACCACCGTGTGTTGCGCGTGGCCCGCACGATTGCCGATCTTGAGGGGGTTAATGATGTGCGCAAACACCATGTGGCCGAAGCTGTCAGTTTCCGCCTTAGCGCGACAAAAGAGGTTTGATCCACGCCGCAATATCGCGCAATCCCTGATCCGCCTCGGGTAACATTCGCTGGAAGATTTGCCAAACATGGGGATGGTTAAACACAATTTTTTCAGTGACATTCACCCTTTGGTCACGTAAATGAATCGTCATCCGGCGGGTATCATCCAGCAGTATTTCACTGTCGCTGGCAGTTAGATATACGGGGGTCTTAGCCGAAAATCGTGCTTTGATCGGCGAAGCACGCGCATCATCCGGCGTATGATCCTGCAGATATAATCGCGCCATATCCGCAGCGCGTTCTGCGGGAAGCATCACATCGGACTGCGCGTTTCCCGTAAAAGACGCTCCCGAAAATGATAAATCCGTCAATGGCGACAACGCGAATACACCTGCAGGCTGCGGCAGGAATTGGGCGGTAATTTCCCCCAATAACGCCAGCACCAGACCACCACCTGCACTGTCCCCGCCCATTATGATCCGGTCTGGCGCAATGCCGCGATCCAGTAGGGCGCGGTATGCCACAAGCGCATCATCAATTGCGGCTGGAAACGGGTTTTCCGGCGCGAGCCTGTATTTTGGCAAACACGCCGACATGCCCGTCATCGCCGAAAGCCGCGCCAACATTGCGCGGTGGGTTCGGGGCGAACCGAAAACATAGCCACCACCGTGGAAATACAGGATCACCCGATAATCAGTCGCGTTTTGTGCTTGCGCCCAATGGGCCGGAACCGTGTCCGCACCGGCCTTCAGCACATCATCGCTGAAACGGGTTTTGCGCGGCGACGGGAAAAATAGGCGTGCTTTGGATTCAAACGGCTTTCGTAAATCTTCGGGTGTTTTGGCCCGTGCCAGTTTAGGTTTTTCAAACCGACGCAGAAACCCGTTCAGCATATGCAGCCGGATGCTCACGCCCGTTTGGCCTCAATCGCAACCCAGATTTTCTCGGCAATATTGGTGCCGTCAAACCGCTCCAACTCCTGAATGCCTGTGGGCGAGGTCAGGTTGATTTCGGTCAGATAATCCCCGATCACATCAATCCCGACAAAAACTTGCCCCTTTTCGCGCAGCAACGGGCCGATGGCGGCACAGATTTCCATGTCTCTCGCGGTCAGGCCAATCTTCTCGGGTCGGCCGCCAACATGCATATTGGAGCGGGTTTCCCCAGGTGCTGGCACACGATTGATCGCACCAACAGCTTCGCCGTTCACCAGAATGATCCGCTTGTCACCATTGGACACATCCGGCAGAAATTTCTGCGCAATCAATGGCTCGCGGTTGATGCCCATGAACAGTTCGTGCAACGACGTTAGGTTGCGGTCGTTTTTATCCAACCGGAACACACCAGCCCCACCGTTGCCGTAAAGCGGCTTCAGGATGATATCGCCATGCTCGTGTTTGAATTCCTTGATGGTTTCCAGATCGCGCGCGATCATTGTTGGCGGGGTCAGGTCAGGGAATTGTAGCACCAACAGTTTTTCAGGGTAATTGCGCACCCAGAATGGATCATTTACCACCAATGTGTCGGGGTGGATCATATCCAGCAAATGCGTGGTGGTAATATAGCCCATGTCAAACGGTGGGTCTTGGCGCAACCAGACAACATCCCAGTCGGCCAGATCAATGTCCTGCTCCGCCCCCAATGTAAAATGATTGCCTTTTTCACGGCGCACCATCAGTGGCCAGCCCCGTGCCATCACTCGACCTGCGCGATAGGACAGTTTGTCAGGTGTGTAATAAAACAATTCATGCCCACGCGCCTGCGCCTCTTCGGCGATGCGGAATGAGCTGTCTGCATCAATATCAATCGGACCAATTGGGTCCATCTGGATCGCAACTTTCAATGACATGGCTTTCCCCTTTTGCACCCCACCTACATGGTGCAGTGCGACACGGGGTTCAATGATTATCCGTCAACAATACCCAAACGCATTTTCAATCACCTGAATATGGCCAGCGCCATCCATCAATGCCACGTCAAACCGCACGTTTGTGTCCTGCCCATTGGGTTCGCCTGCCAAAAACTCGGACGCAGTATTGTAAATCCGCAGCATCTGGCGTTGCGATAGCTGCACTGCAGCACGGGCAAAATTGCGGCTTTTCTTAACCTCGACAAAGATCAGATCATCGCCATTCCGTGCAATGATGTCAATTTCGCCACCAGCCCCACGCCAACGGCGATCAGAGATCACATGACCCGTCCGAATATAATGGTTCTCGACAGCGCTCTCGGCAGCTAATCCCGCATAATAAGACGTAAGCCCACTCATTTCTTGTCCTTTTCCAACTCCAGTGCAGCTTGATACACTTTGCGACGCTGTATCCCCAACGCCTCTGACACAACCGTTGCGGCATCTTTGATCCGCATTGTTTTTAATGCCTCGCGCAAAGCATCCTCCATTGATTGGTCCGACACGGCAACCCCGTGTGCCCGATCCACCAGCACCACAATTTCACCCTTTACAGTGCGGTCCGAAAACGCCGCAGACAACTCACCCAACGTGCCGCGCGACACTTCTTCAAACCGTTTGGTCAGTTCCCGACAAACTGCCGCCTGCCGGTCCCCTCCCAAGGTTTGCACCAAATCCCCTAACATCCCGTAAATCCGTTTGGGCGATTCATAAAACACCAGCGTTCCAGGCACTTCGGCAAATCCCTCAAAGAACCGTCTGCGCGCTCCTTTGGCGTTTGGCGCAAAACCGGCAAAGAAAAACCGGTCTGTCGGCAAACCCGCCACAGTCAACGCCGCAATCACTGCCGATGGCCCCGGTGCCCCGATCACCTGAATCCCAGCATCAATCGCGGCCCGCGCAAGCGCATATCCGGGATCAGCGACAAGCGGTGTGCCGGCCTCGGATACATAGACCAGCGATTTGCCCTCACCCAGCAGCCGCATCAGGCGCGGACGCACTTGCGCACCGTTATGATCGTGATAGGAAATCACCGGACGGTCGCCCAAAGGAATGCCGTGAATTTCCATCAACCGTTTGGCTGTTCGCGTATCTTCGGCGGCAATCACATCAGCCGAGGCCAGTATATCCAGCCCCCGCAAAGTAATATCGCGCGCAGCCCCGATCGGAGTTGCAACAATGTAGAGACCGGCAGAGAGTTGCCTCTTTTCAAAATTCACCAAAATCTCACCTTTCACGGCGTTTACTATTTGCGGGCAAACGCATAGGCTTGCCCGACTTGAATCATTACGCGCGAGGGAGCGGGGATCAACCTATGTTTTCATTATTGAGTAAATCCAGAAAAATTGCGGGCCGCATTGTTGCCCTGATGTCGATCCTGTGGCTGGCCGCTTGTGAGCCTGTTTCGCTAGGGGGGGGCAGTGGTCAAAGCATTAATCCAAGCGCACCAGTCCCTGTTGCCCTGTTGGTTCCGGGTGGATCAGGTAATGCAGGCGATGACCTACTGGCCAAAAACCTTGAAAATGCAGCACGGTTGGCGATAGCCGACCTGCAGGGCGTGAAAATTGATCTGCGGGTCTACAACACTGCCGGTAACGCCGCCCAGGCCGCTTCGGTTGCGACCAAGGCCGTCGACGACGGAGCCAAAATCATCATTGGCCCGCTATACGCGCACGCCGCAAACGCTGCTGGTGTTGCTGTGGCAGGGCGCAATGTGAATGTTCTGGCGTTTTCAAACAACCCCGAGATCGCGGGCAGAAATGTTTTTGTACTTGGCCCCACATTCCAGAATACCGCCAATCGGCTGGTGAACTACGCCAAACGACAGGGTCGCAATAACATAATGGTTGTTCATGCCCGCACGCCGGCTGGCATAGCGGGCCGCGATGCGATTCTCGGGGCTATTGCCTCGAATGGTGCCGTTCAGGCTGGCGTTGGCTCTTACGAATTTTCGCAGGATGGCATAGTCAGTGCCATTCCCAGCATTGCCAGCACGATCCGCAGTTCCGGGGCGCAGGCGGTTTTCCTCACCTCTGATTCTGCTGGTGCACTGCCTCTTATCACCCAGATGCTGCCTGAAAATGGTGTCGACCGGGACGTGGTGAAATTCATCGGCCTGACCCGCTGGGACATCCCTGCTGCAACGCTTGCTCTGCCCGGCGTTCAGGGCGGCTGGTTCGCCCTGCCACACCCCGGCATGACCGCCAAGTTCAACGCACGCTACAGCGCGGCATTCGGAAAACCACCGCATGCAATTGCCAGCCTTTCCTATGACGCAATCGCAGCCATCGGTGCTTTGGCCAAAGCAGGCAAATCAAATGCCCTGACCACCGGCGCCCTGACACAAGGGTCCGGCTTTGTCGGCGCAAGCGGCATATTCCGCCTGCGCAAAGACGGCAGCAACCAGCGCGGGCTGGCCATTGCGCAAATCCAGAACAACCAAGCGGTCATCGTTGACGCTGCACCCAGCAGCTTTGGCGGCGCCGGTTTCTAGAACCGGACCCGATGAACGCTCATACCTCTTTGTATTCGCCGGACAGTCTGATCTGTCCGGCGAATGACATTTTTGACCATGCCGCAGCGTGGACCGCATTAGAGGCCGCAATATTCAGCGCCAAAGATGGCCGCGCCATCCGCGCCGCCACAGTCGGTTATCTGATGGACGCCCGCAAAGCCGGTAACGCCGCAATCGAAGCCGCATTCGCCGCAAAACCTTTTGCCGCGCGGCGCACCACCCGCGCCTATACTTATCTGGCCGATTGCATCGTCCAGACCGTGTTCAAGGTGGCCACCACCCACCTGCACAAAATCGCCAACCCCACGGACGCCGAACGGTTGTCAGTATTGGCTGTCGGCGGATCAGGTCGCGCAGAAATGGCACCGCATTCCGACATCGATCTGCTGTTCCTGACCCCCTATAAAATGACCGCATGGGCCGAAAGCGTGATTGAATCCATGCTCTATATGTTGTGGGATTTACGCCTAAAGATCGGCCACGCCAGCCGCACGATCAAGGATTGCATCCGTTTGGGGCGTGAGGATTTCACCATCCGCACCGCCCTGTTGGAAGAACGCTATTTGGCGGGCGACGTCCCGCTTGCAGACGAGTTAAAAGAAACCCTGTGGCATGATCTGTTTCGCGGCACAGCCCCCGAATTTATCGAGGCCAAACTGGAAGAGCGCAGCGCCCGCCACAAAAAACAGGGCGGCCAGCGCTATATGGTCGAGCCGAATGTGAAAGAGGGCAAAGGTGGCTTGCGCGACCTGCAATCCTTGTTCTGGATCGCAAAATATCTGCACCGTGTTGATCACGTGGCCGAGTTGGTTGAACTGGGGCTGTTTTCTCAAGATGAATACGACCGCTTTGCCGAGGCCGAACAATTCCTCTGGGCCACTCGTTGCCATCTGCATCTGGTCACAGGCCGCGCGATGGAGCAGCTGACGTTTGATCTGCAAGTCGAGGTGGCAGCACGCATGGGTTATAAAGACCACGGCGGACGTCGCGCGGTAGAACATTTCATGCAGGACTATTTCCGCCACGCAAACCATGTGGGCGAATTGACCCGTATTTTCCTGACCGCACTTGAAGCCAGCCACGTCAAACAGGAACCCCGTCTGATGCGGTTCTTTAGGCGGCGCAAAAAGGCCAAGGCAGGATACAAGATCGTGCAGAATCGCCTGAATGTCGCGGGCGAAAAATCGTTCCTTAAGGATAAGTTGAATATCCTGCGGCTGTTTGAAGAGGCCCTGCGCACTGGCGTTTTGATCCATCCTGATGCCATGCGTCTGGTGGCTGCCAATCTGGACCTGATTGATGATGAAATGCGCAATGACAAAGAGGCCAGGCGCATTTTTCTGGACCTGATGCTGAAACACGGCAACCCCGAACGCGCCCTTCGCCGGATGAACGAACTGGGTGTGCTCGCCGCCTTTATCCCTGAATTTGCACCGATCGTAGCGATGATGCAGTTCAATATGTATCACGACTATACGGTGGACGAGCACACCATCCAGTGCATTTCAAACCTCGCCCAGATCGAGCGCGAAGAACTGGTTGAAGAACTGCCCATCGCCTCGGGCATTCTGAAATCTGGCGTGAACCGCAAGGTGCTTTATGTGGCGCTACTGCTGCATGACATCGGCAAGGGACGCGACGAGGATCACTCGATCCTTGGCGCTAAAATCGCCCGCAAAGTTGCCCCGCGTCTGGGGTTGAAACCGGATGAGTGCAAGCTGGTGGAATGGCTAGTGCGTAGCCATCTGTTGATGTCCGATGTAGCGCAGAAACGCGACATTTCCGACCCGCGCACCATTCGCGGTTTTGCCAAAGCGGTAAAGAACAAGCAGCGGCTGGACCTGCTGACGGTTCTAACGGTTTGTGACATTCGCGGGGTCGGGCCGGACACATGGAACAACTGGAAGGCGATGCTGATCCGGCGTCTATATTCAGACACCGAAACCGCGCTGGATAGCGGCATGGAGGCCGTCAACCGGACCGTGCGCGAAAATGCGGCCAAAAAGGCATTGCGTCAAGCGCTGGCCGACTGGGACAAAAAGGATCTGAAAATTGAAACCGCCCGCCATTACCCGCCCTATTGGCAAGGGCTGCAAACCGCCGCACATGTAATTTTCGCCAACCTTCTGCGGGGCCTAACCGAAGACGAAATCCGCATTGACCTGAAACCCGACGAGGACCGCGACGCAACCCAAGCCTGTTTCGTGCTGGCCGACCATCCCGGCATTTTCTCGCGCCTGGCAGGGGCCTTGGCGCTGGTCGGGGCCAATGTGGTCGATGCGCGCACTTACACATCCAAAGACGGCTATGCCACCGCCGTGTTCTGGATACAGGACGCCGATGGCTCGCCCTATGAAGGCCCCCGCCTGAACCGTCTGCGGGCCATGATCGACAAAACCCTGAAAGGCGAAGTGATCGCGCGGGACGCATTACAATCCCGCGACAAGATTAAGAAACGCGAGCGTGCCTTCAAGGTGCCGACCACCATTACCTTTGATAACGAGGGCAGCGAGATTTACACCATCATCGAGGTCGACACCCGTGATCGTCCCGCCCTGCTGTTCGATCTGGCCCGTACATTAGCCAACGCCAATGTCTATATCGCCAGCGCGGTTATTGCGACATACGGGGAACAGGTGGTGGATACATTTTATGTCAAAGACATGTTTGGCCTTAAATATCACGAGGAAAGCCGACAGGATACGTTAAAGAAACGTCTACTGGAATCGATTGAAGCCGGGGCAAAAAGGGCACGTAAACAATGACGGGGCGCAAACGGATGCTGGGCGGGTTTCTGACCGTTGGCGGCTGGACATTGCTCAGCCGCTTGCTGGGCTTTGTACGCGACGTGATGATCGCCGCGTTTCTGGGCACCGGTCCGGCGGCACAGGCGTTCATCGTGGCGTTCTCGCTGCCCAATATGTTTCGCCGCTTCTTTGCCGAGGGCGCGTTCAACATGGCGTTCGTGCCGATGTTCTCGAAAAAACTCGAGGCTGATGACGACCCACTAGGGTTCGCCCGCGATGCGTTCAGCGGGCTTGCAACGATCCTGATCCTGTTCACCGTCATCGCAATGTTTGCCATGCCGTGGCTGGTCTGGGCGATGGCCAGCGGGTTTGTCGGCGATGTGCGCTTTGATATGTCGGTCACCTACGGGCGCATCGCGTTTCCCTATATCCTGTTCATTTCGCTGGCGGCGTTGCTGTCCGGCGTGCTGAATGCCACGCACCGTTTCACCGCCGCCGCCGCCGCCCCTGTTTTGCTGAACATCATCTTTATCACAGCGCTGGTTTTCAGCAGCATGATGGAGCTGGATATTGGCCTGACACTCGCATGGATGGTGCCGATCGCTGGCATCGCGCAACTGGCGCTGGTCTGGGTTGCGGCCAAACGGGCTGGGTTCGCCCTCACCCCCAAACGCCCCGTCATGTCGCCCGACCTGAAACGCCTTGCCATCATCGCTGCGCCCGCGGCGCTGGCGGGGGGCGTGGTGCAGGTCAACCTGCTGGTCGGACGCCAAGTCGCCAGCCAATTCGATTCCGCCGTTGCGTGGCTCTATAATGCCGACCGCCTGTATCAACTGCCGCTTGGGGTGGTTGGTATCGCCATCGGCATCGTGTTGTTGCCTGAACTATCACGCCGCTTGCAAGCAGGTGACGAGGCTGGCGGCCAAGAGGCGTTCAGCCGCGCCGGTGAAATCTCGCTCGCCCTGACCATCCCCGCTGCCGTCGCCTTGGTGGTGATCCCGCTGCCGCTGGTCGAGGTGCTGTTCGAGCGCGGCCTGTTCGGCCCCGACGACACCGCCGCCACCGCTGCCGCCGTGCAAATCTATGGCCTCGGCCTGCCTGCCTTCGTGCTGCAAAAGGTGTATCAGCCGCTGTTCTTTGCCCGCGCCGACACCAAGCGCCCGTTCTACTACGCGCTGGTAGCGATGATAATCAACGCTGCGCTGGCCATAGGCCTTGCGCCGATCATCGGCTACCTCGCCGCCGCCATCGGGGCCACGCTCGCCAGTTGGGGCATGGTCGCACTACTCTGGTTCGGATCACGTAAAATGGGTGTTTCAGCAAAGCTTGATCGCCGGTTCCGCAAGCGTATCTGGCGGATCGTTATTGCTTCGGTTCTAATGGGCGTCGCCCTGTTCGCAGCGCAACTGGCGCTAAACCCGATGTTTGCCGCAGGCGCATGGCGCTACCTGGCGCTGGCCCTTTTGGTTACGATTGGCGCGGTCAGCTATTTCGGCATTGGCCAATTGCTCGGCGCCTTCAAGCTGTCAGACTTCCGCCGCTCCATGCGCCGCTAACGCCGCCGCAGCTGTACCAACGCCCGCGACCAGCCACCGGGGCTGACCACAAAGGACAACCCGAACCCCGTCACAAACCCGGCAATATCGGCAATCCAATCCTTACCTCCGCCAAAGAACACGCCGAATATCAGCTGGATAAACAACAAAAACCCGATCAGCGTGAAAGCGCGGTATTTATTCGCCCCATGCGCCGCCAAATCGACCCACAGTAAAAACGTAAACGCCCCGATCAACCCGTACACCGCCGGATACGCCCCGATCAGCGCCACGCGGCTGTTGATAAACATGCCGTACACCACAGCCCCGACAATGGCGGACGCAAAAAACACCAGCAAGACCGCCCACCAGCGAAACACCTCGCCGACAAATTTGCCCAGCGCCAGCAACAGCACACAGGCAAATATCATATGGGTGAAATTCACATGGATAAACGGATAGGTCACGAACCGCAGCAAATGTTCTGCCGGATAGCGACCCGTTTCCATCATCCGGTCAAACAACAAACCCGACGGCGTATAAGTGCCAATCGCAGCCGTGCGCCAACCGATTGCCTCGGGTCCACCAACCAACCCACGCGCGCCCAGGTTAAACACCGCCTCGATCAAAAAGATCGCCAACGCCAACACCACCACAACAGGTGGCAGCGGGTTAACCGGTGAAATATTCTCATTACTGCTCATATCATAGGCTCCTTTGGTTGACGGCCCTTGCCCCTGTGGGTAAGCCAAACCACCAATTAAATCCAGACGGAGAATTATCATGACCGAGGTGGTCCACACTCCCCGCGTCTTTTCGGGCATCCAGCCCACCAATCACCTGCAGCTTGGTAACTACCTTGGCGCTGTGAAGCGGTTCGTTGACATGCAGAACAGCGGCATTGAAACGGTCTACTGCATCGTTGATCTGCACGCCATTTCAACATGGCAAGACCCGTCCGATCTGCGCCGCGCCACGCGTGAGTTATGCGCGGGCTACATTGCCTCGGGTCTGGACCCTGAAAAATCCATTCTGTTTAACCAATCTCAAGTCTCGGCCCACGCCGAACTGGGCTGGGTTTTCAACTGTGTCGCCCGCATGGGCTGGCTAAACCGCATGACCCAGTTCAAGGATAAGGCGGGCAAGAACCGCGAAAACGCTTCAGTGGGTCTGTTCACATATCCGAACCTGATGGCCGCCGACATTCTGGTTTACCACGCAACGCACGTGCCGGTGGGCGAGGACCAGAAACAGCATATCGAGCTGACCCGTGATATCGCCGCCAAATTCAACCACGACTACGGCGTTGATTTCTTTCCAATCACCGAACCTGTGATCGAGGGCGAAGCGACACGGGTGATGTCCTTGCGCGATGGCTCCAAAAAGATGTCCAAATCCGATCCGTCAGACAACAGTCGTATCAACATGACTGATGATGCCGACAAGATCGCCCAGAAAATCCGCAAGGCCAAAACCGATGCGGACGGGTTGCCGAGCGAGGCCAAGGGGCTGGAGGGCCGCCCCGAGGCTGCTAATCTGGTCAACATCTACGCCGCATTGGCCGATATGTCGGTTGATCAGGTTCTGGCGGATGTTGGCGGCAAACAGTTTTCCGAGTTCAAACCGATGCTGTCGGAACTGGCGGTCACCAAACTGTCGCCGATTTCGGCTGAAATGGCACGGCTGATGGAAACCCCAGACGAGATCGACGCAATCCTGCGCAAAGGGGCGGACAAGGCGCGCGCCATTGCGGACCCGATACTGGCGAAGACGTTGGAGATTGTCGGGATGGTGCGGTAGCAGGAAAGATGTGACATGGAGCTAGATAAAGAAACTCAATGGGTTACGGATTATTGCGATCTAGCAAACCACTTTGCACAAGAATGTCGCAAGCTCTGTGATGAAAACTCCTCCAATCTTGAAGACCCACTTGGGGATATCATGAATTGCACGATGACCGAGCTATGGGACTTTATGTTTAGTCAGACTGAGATACGCAATGCCTTTCTTGAGGCCGTAAAAGATATGCCCAGATACGCTGTGGATGAAGAGCGCAGATAGTGGAAATTGTCATGACGGTGCGTTAACGCACATATTCTGCGATATTTCTTATACTTCCATATTATCTAAACATCGGCATCATGGTTCTACCAATCCAAAGGAGTAGAGCCATGACCCCCGTCCACCCACAAGCCCGCATCGGGCATATCCATCTGAAGGTCGCCGATCTGGAGCGCTCAATCGCGTTTTATTCCGGTGTTCTGGGTTTCGAGGTGCATCAGCACTTTGGCAACCGCGCCGCATTCCTGTCGGCGGGCGGATATCACCACCACATCGCGCTAAACACATGGGACAGTCTGGGGGCCACGCCGCCACCCGTGGGTCATACCGGATTATACCACACCGCGTTCCTATACCCGTCCCGCGCGGAACTGGCCGATGCCTTGCGCCGTGTGGCCGCTGCGGGGATT
>NZ_JBSMEZ010000038.1:0-6272 GCF_056498605.1 Profundibacter sp. | reverse complement strand
ATCATTTCATGGCACGTCAGCCCTATCGCCGCCGCGCCGGTCCTGCGCGCCGATCTGTAGCGCGCTGAAAATCATCGCGGGTTTTTTCGCGTAATTCCTGCTTGGTGGCGTCACGCTGTTCAGCGGTCGAAACCAACGCATCAAGTTCATGGGTTTCACGGCTTGCCAGTTGCGACATGCGGCGCGCGTGGTCTTGTTGCACATCGCGGTGCGCTTGGCGTGTTAGCGCGGATTTGTCGAAGTTATCCGAGCCAAAAAGGCGATGTTTGAACGACCGATCTTTCACGCCTGCTTTATCAATCCTCGCCTGCAATGCCTTTTCAACACGGGTTGTATAATCGCGTTTGTAGAGCTTTTCCTGCTTGTTACCCTCGCGAGCATAGCGTTTGGTGATCTCGCTCATTTTTTCCAGATCAGCAGGACGCGTCAGGCTTTTGGCCCTTTGACGAAAACTTGCCAGATCAAAGGTTCGTTTCAGGTCTTCTGTGATGCTGGACATCGCAGTCTCCTTTGTTTTGCGGGAAGGTTTTAGGTGTCTGACGTCAGCACTCGTGGGACAGATTTAAGGTTTAGTTAACGGAGGATTTCTGGTTCATCGTAACCGTCAAGGAGTGAAGATGAGACAGAAATCCGGAAGCAGCAAAGCGTCTGCAGATAAATTGGTGAAGAGCATTCGCCGCAAAACCAGACAAACCTATTCCGCCGAGGAAAAGATCCGAATTGTATTAGCTGGCCTTCGCGGTGAGGAAAGCATCTCCGCACTATGCCGTCGCGAAGGTATCTCGGAAGGCCTGTATTACAGTTGGTCAAAGGAGTTCCTTGAGGCGGGCAAACGTCGTCTGTCTGGTGATACAGCACGTCAGGCAACCTCGCCCGAGGTAAAGGATCTGCGAAGCGAAGCGATGGCTCTGAAGGAGTGCGTGGCCGACCTGACCATTGAAAACCGCCTGCTCAAAAAAAGTATGACAGGGGTTGGGGGATACGAGGAATGAGATATCCTGCATCTGAGAAACTGGAAATTATTCGCACGGTTGAAGGGTCGCACCTGCCAGTGAAGCAAACGCTGGATATGTTGGATATACCTCGCGCCACGTTTTACCGTTGGTATGACGCTTATGTCGAAGGTGGCCTTGATGCTTTGGTGGATCGCTCGCCTCGGCCCAAGTCTGTCTGGAACCGCATCCCTCAAGACAGGCGGGATGATCTGATCGAGTTTGCACTGGAACATGAAGCCCTGACGACACGGGAACTGGCGGTCAAATACACCGATGAGAAGCGGTATTTTATCTCTGAATCATCGTCTTACCGCATTCTGAAGGCTGCTGATCTGATCACCGCACCAGACTATGTGGTAATCAAGGCCGCTGACGAGTTCACGGATAAAACCACCGCCATCAATGAGATGTGGCAGACTGATTTTACCTACTTCAAGATCATCGGTTGGGGCTGGTATTATCTCAGCACGATCTTGGATGATTACAGCCGCTACATCATATCGTGGAAGCTTTGCACCAACATGCGGGCCGAGGATGTGACGGATACGATTGAGCTGGCACTGGCTGCATCAGGGTGTGATCAGGCGGTTGTACGACACATGCCACGCCTTCTTAGCGACAACGGGTCTTGCTACATCTCTGGGGATTTGGCCGAATGGCTGGAAGAGCAGAGGATGGATCACGTTCGCGGAGCACCATTCCATCCACAAACCCAGGGCAAGATCGAGCGTTGGCATCAAACGATGAAGAACCGAGTTCTGCTGGAAAACTATTACCTGCCCGGTGATCTTGAACGCCAGATCGAGGCCTTCGTCGAATACTACAACAACGAGCGTTACCACGAGAGCCTGAACAACGTCACACCTGCAGACGTCTATTTTGGGCGCGCCAAAGCCATCATCAGAGAAAGGAAAAAGATCAAGAAACTGACAATCCAGAAACGCCGCTTGCAACATCAAAAACAAGCTGCATAATCAATTACACAAACGAACCAGAGCCTCCTAAACTCAAACCGCTCTGATGTCCCATTTTATATGACGACGGACACCAAAAACTCTGACGACGGACAACATTCTCTATTTAAACATCGTCCATTGGAAAAATATATGATTGCAAAAGCATCTCTGCTCTGAAAGCACCAATGCCCAATTATTACGCACCTAAAGCAGGGTTGGCCAGCCAATTGACCAAATTCAATATTGCTTGGGTGCTCGGAAGGCAGGTGACAATAATTACGTGGGGTTGTTGGATATGGCCAAATAATGAGCACTCTCCATCCCAAAACGGGGAATTTACAGGAAGTGCCCCGAGAGTCCGTACATATCTACACAAGCGGACATCCGCGCACTGCGCATTTCAAACAGGGTTAACTGCATACCCATAACCGCGCACGGTGCGGATTTGATCTTTGGCTTTTGTTACGGACAAGGCCTGTCTTAGGCGGCCAATGTGAACGTCGACAGTGCGGGTTTCCAGATCGGCCGAAATGCCCCACACCAGATCAAGCAGTTGTTCCCGGGAAAAAACCCGCTCGGGGCTTTGCATCATGGTGGCCAGAAGGCGAAACTCGATCGGCCCCAGTTTAATCGCAATCCCTTCACTCATCACCCTGTGCTTTTCCAGATCCAGCTCGATCACCCCCACGAAAAGCTTATGTTCAACAATGCTTGCGGTGGGGCGCCGCAGGGCGCTGTGAATGCGGGCGATCAACTCCTTGATCGAATAGGGCTTGGTGATGTAGTCATCCGCCCCGATGTCCAGCCCGCGAATTTTGTCGCGCTCCTCGGAACGGGCAGTCAGCATGATAACCGGAACCTCGCGGGTTTCTTTGGCGCGGCGCAGCTTGCGGCAAATTTCGATGCCGGACATATTGGGCAACATCCAGTCAAGCAATATCAAATCCGGCGGGTCCTCGATTGCGGCCTGAAATCCCTCTTCGCCATCCATCGCCACAGACACATCAAAGCCTTGTTGATGCAGATTGAAACGCAGGATTTCAACCTGTGACGGCTCGTCCTCGACCACCAGAATTCTTGGGGAAATGATGCTCATCATGTATCCGTTCGGGGGGAGTTAGGGTGGCTTGATGCTTTCAAATCTTCGCCGGTTACGATCTGGTGCACATATCGGGCGATATTGCAGATGTGGTCGCCGATGCGCTCGAAGTTGCGCGAAATCAGGGTGAGATGGATAAGGCTTTCTGCCATTTCAGGCGTTTTTGCAAGCGTCTCAATCACCCCCTGCACCAGCTGTTTATTCAACACATCCACCTCTTCGTCCTGCTCTCTGATCCTTGCTGCTAAATCAATGTCGGCATTTCCATAGGCGACCATAACATCGCCAAGCATAGCCTGCACGATCACGCTCATCTGTGCAATCAGCTCTAATGCCGCGTCTTCAGGTGGGGCATTGTGAATGATATGGGCGCGCTTGGCGGTGGATTTGGCGTGGTCTCCGATGCGCTCCAGCTCACCGGCGATGTTGATCGGCGCAAGAGTTTGCCGCAGATCAAGCGCCATTGGCTGGCGGCGGACAATCAGGATTTCGGCGCGATCATGGATGTCTTTGTTCAAGCCGTTTATGATGCGGTCATACGTGGTAATGCGCTCAACTTCTGCCGCGTCATAGGCTGACAAAACTGCCGTGGCATCATTGACCTGCAGGCCAACCAGACCGCCCATTTCAACGATGGTCGCTTTGATTTTCTCTAGGTTCTTGTCGAATTTTTTGACGATATGTGTCTGTGGCATGTTTAGATCCTAACCGATGCGTCCGGTGATATAATTTTGGGTGCGTTCATCCACGGGATTGGTGAAAATGGTTTTGGTGTCGCCAAATTCGACCAACGTCCCGAGGTGAAAAAATGCGGTGCGTTGGGAGATGCGGGCGGCCTGTTGCATTGAGTGGGTCACGATAACGATTGTGTAATCCTTGCGCAGATTATCAATCAACTCCTCGACCACGGCGGTCGCAATCGGGTCAAGCGCTGAACATGGCTCGTCCATCAGGATCACCTTGGGTTTCACCGCTATAGCCCGCGCAATGCACAGGCGCTGTTGCTGGCCTCCCGACAGGCTGTTGCCCGGCTGATCAAGGCGGTCGGCGACTTCATCCCACAGGCCGGCGCTTTTCAGGCTCCATTCCACACGGTCCTGAAGTTCGGTTTTGGATGTGGTCATCATGTGGATTTTCAAACCGTAAGCGACGTTTTCAAAGATCGACTTTGGAAACGGGTTCGGCTTTTGAAACACCATGCCGACCTGCGCGCGCAGGGCAACCACGTCGACTTCCGGTGCATAAATATCTTGTCCGGCGATTTTCATCTCGCCGTTCATCCTGCAGATCGGGATCAGATCGTTCATCCGGTTGATGGCGCGCAAAAACGTGGATTTGCCACACCCCGATGGGCCGATAAGTGCCGTCACCTTATTGGGTAAAATATCCAGGTCAACATCAATGATGGCCTGTGTTGTATCGTAGAATATATCGACACCGCGTGCCGTGACGATTGGGTCAGCCATGTTCAAAACCTTGTTTCAAGTTTGCGACGCAGCAGGATGGCGATCAGGTTCATGGCGATCAAAAAGATCAGCAAAACGATGATTGCGGCCGCAGTTTTTTCGGTAAAGGCGCGCTCGGGGCTATCGGCCCAGAGGAATATTTGCACCGGCAGGGCGGTGGCGGGTTCCAGAATGGATTGCGGAATATCGACGATAAACGCGACCATGCCGATCATCAGCAAAGGAGCTGTTTCGCCTAGGGCCTGCGCCATACCGATGATTGCGCCGGTCAACATGCCGGGCATTGCGACAGGGAAAACATGGTGGAACACGGCCTGGACCGGACTTGCCCCCAGCGCTAATGCTGCCTCTTTGAAGGAGGGCGGCACTGCGCGCAACGCGGCCCGTGCGGCAATGATGATTGTGGGTAACGTCATCAGTGCTAACACCATGCCGCCAACCAGCGGCGAGGAGCGCGGCAAGCCCATGTAGCCCAAAAAGATCGACAGACCCAACAGGCCGAACACGATCGAGGGCACGGCGGCCAGATTGTTGATGTTCACTTCGATCAGATCGGACAGGCGGTTGGCGGGCGCAAATTCCTCAAGGTAAATCGCAGCCCCGATGCCGATTGGAAAGGCCAGCGCAAAACACACCGCAAGCGAATAGGCCGAACCGACCAGCGCGCTGAGGATACCGGCGATTTCCGGTTCGCGGCTATCGCCTCCGGTCAAAAATCCCCAGTTGATCACACGGCGCAACTGACCTGCGGCTTGCAGCTCATCCACCCATGCTATTTCGGCATCCGAAATCCGGCGCTGGCGTTCGGGCAGGGTGATATTGACCTTGCCACGCAAGTAAAGGTCCAGATCATCCGATGCGGTTAGCCACAGTGTATGGGTGCCACCAGCCAAATCAGGGTTTGCAGCCACCATTCGGGCAACCTCGAAACTGGCCTCGGGGCTGACCAGATTATACACCCGCTTTTTATCACGGCGGCTGGTCACATCGGGAAACATCTCGCGCAGGGCGGATTTTATCATGCGCCCATAGCTGGCATTGGCAGGATCGGCGCTTAAATCGACATGCACGGCGATTTGGGTTTGGCGATATACGCCGCTTGCGTCACGGGCAATTGTCCCGACCATAACAGTCAGAAACAACAGCGAGACGATAATGGCCGAGCGTCCGGCCCATTGGAACCGTTGTTCCGCACGGTGACGCGCCGACAGGTTGAGGCCCGCCTTTTTGGTAAGATCAATCATATTGTTCCTGATATTTCCGCACGATGTGCAAAGCGACGACATTGATGCAAAGGGTGATGATGAATAGGAACAGCCCAAGCGCGAAGGCCGACAGGGTTTTGGCGCTGTCAAATTCCTGATCACCGGTCAAAAGCGCGACAATCTGCACGGTGATGGTGGTGACCGCATCCAGCGGGTTCAGCGTTAGTTTGGCGGCCATACCGGCAGCCATCAAAACGATCATGGTTTCGCCAATCGCCCTTGATGCAGCCAGCAGTAACGAGCCTGAAATACCCGGCAAAGCGGCGGGCAACACCACCCTGCGGATGGTTTCGGACCGCGTGGCGCCCAACCCCAATGACGCGTCGCGCAACGATTGCGGCACCGAATTAATCACGTCATCTGACAGCGATGAAATCAGCGTCACGATCATCAACCCCATGACGATCCCCGCCGCCAGAGCACTTTCGGACGCGACTTCCAGTCCCAGTAGCCCGCCCGTCATCCGGATGAACGGGGCCAGCGTCAGGGCG
>NZ_JBSMEZ010000037.1:0-27748 GCF_056498605.1 Profundibacter sp. | reverse complement strand
GAATGCAATTGGCCAAGCAAGGCGGCGCGATCCGATCAGAACTGTTAGCGGTGCCGCAAGGAAAGGCACCAGAACCACCAGTATCGGCAGGTGGTCCACAAAAGTGCGGGCAACATGGACGTGTTCAGTGGCCATCAGGCACGGCCCCCCATGGCGTCGCCCAGTTCCTTATTCTCGAGCCGCACAAGCTCGGTTTCAATCGCCATAATTTCTTCTTCTTCAATGGTGTCATATTCCTCGCGGATGCGCACAATCAGCGCCAGACCCAGCGACGTTGTGGCGATACCAACGACAATCGCGGTCAGGATCAACACATGCGGCAGCGGGTTGGAATAAACCACAGTCGGGTCGATCTCCATATCGAGCGGATAGATCGGTGCAGTGCCGCCCGTGACCTTGCCAAGCGAGATGTAGAACATGAAAACCGCGGATTGAAACAGGTTCAGTCCGACGATTTTCTTGATCAGGTTGCCCTTGGCCACAACGATATACAGACCCGTCATCATCAGAACGGTGAACAGCCAGTAATTCATATGCCCAAGAATGAATTCAGAGGTCAGCATCACCAATCCTCGTCACTGATAGCGGGGCGGCGCATGGCAAAGGCATAATAGATCGCCACCATCACACCGGTCACGGTGACGCCGACGCCAAATTCAACGGCAAAGATGCCCCAGTGCTGACCATGTGACGGGTGCTCTGGCGTGAATGCGCCATAGTCCAGAAAGTCATAGCCCAAAAATAGTGATAAAACGCCAGTGCCTGCATAGATCAGAACACCAAGCGCCATCAGTTTATGCACCAACCACGCCGGAAACACCGCTTGGACCTTTTCCAAGCCGAAAACGATACCATATAAAATGAACGCCACGGCCATAATCACGCCGGCTTGAAACCCGCCACCGGGCGAAAAATCACCGTGAAACTGGACATACAGCGCAAACAGGATGATCGAGTCGACCAGAAGCTTGGTAACAACCCGCAAGATAAGGTGGTGACGCATTAGCTTGTCCCCCCTCTGTCTTTTTTATCTGGTCTACGACGACGGCGGCGCAAACCGGAAAGCAACATCAATACGCCAACGCCAGCAGTGAAAACCACCGCCGTTTCGCCCATCGTGTCAAATCCACGATAGCTGGCCAAAATGACGGTCACCACATTGGGGATGCCAATTTCTTCCGGGCTACGTTCCAGATATTGCGCCGCCACGCCAACCTGTGCGGGCGCGTTTGGATCACCAAAATTCGGCATATCCAGCGTGCCATAGATAATCGCTGCCCCTGTGATGGTGACCACAATCAACGGGATAAGGGGTGAACGGGTTGACGGTTTTTCGATCCGCGAAGTCAAGGTCAGAGTGGACAGCATTAATACGGTGGAAATCCCGGCCCCAACGGCGGCCTCGGTAAAGGCCACGTCGACCGCATCCAGCGTTACCAGCAACAGGGCCGACAACAGGCTAAACACGCCTGCCATCATGGTTACGCCGAATAGGCGGTGCATGCGTGTGATGGCGATTGCCGTGGCGACCAGCATGACAAACAGGGTTAGATTGATGAGCGTCTCAACCATTATCGCCCTCGCCAGATTCTAGAGGTCCCGGTTCTACTCCAACCAACCCTTTGCCTTCGGGCGGGCGTAGTCCAGTAACAAGGGCGGCGTTGGCAATTGCATGGGTCGAAGTGGGGCCAGTGATAAACAGAAACACGCCAATGATCAGCAATTTGACGGTGACCAGCGTTGGTCCTGCCTGCAAACACATACCAATGATCAGCAAAATCACGCCCGCGGAGTCGGTTATTGAAACGGCATGTAAGCGCGACCAGAAATCAGGGAACCGCAGCGCTCCGACTGCGCCGATCAGGGCAAAGGCCGAACCGGACAGAATGAACACCCAGCTCAAGATTTCGACGGCGAGCTCAGGCGCACTCATTGCCCGATCTCCCGATCTGTGGGCATCTGGTGGACATCCCCAATGGCGCGGTAGCGAAAGTATTTCAGAATGGCGATTGTGCCGACGAAATTGATCAGCGCGTAAAGCAGCGAAATATCCAGAAAATCGGGCCGCCCCGTCAGAAACCCTAGAACCCCGATGAACAAAACTGTGTGGGTGCCAAACGAATTCACTGCCAAAACGCGATCATACAATGTCGGCCCGACAAAAAGGCGGATCAGCACCAGAACCATAGCAATGAAAAGGGCAAAGACAGCGATAGTAAACATCAGGCAGCCGCCTCCGTTTCGCAGGCGGTAACACGCGCATCCATATCGGCGATGGCGGCAGGATCATCGGGCGAATAGGATACCGCGTGTACCAGAAAATGGTCGCCTTCGGTCTCGACTGTAATCGTTCCCGGTGTCAGGGTGATGGAATTGGCAAAAATAACCTGTGCCAGATCGGATTGCTGTGTGACTGGAACCGAAAACAAATGCTGCCGGATGTTCATGTTGCGCGACAGGATGATTCTGGTCACAGCCCAGTTGGCGCGGGCAATTTCCACCATCAGCCATGCCAGATATTTGGCAAATCGAAACGGCGACAGATGTATTGCGACCTTGTCATTGTCCAGCGCATCCATCCGGCGAATAATGAATACAACCAGCAGGACCGAAGCAAATCCGAGGCCGATGATCATCGTCGTATAAATACCAGACAGCAACAGCCAGAGGACGGATAAAACGATCACTATGCTAATGGTGCGCATCTTCATCCCCCTGTCGCTTCTTGGCCGTGCGTCAGGCGCGGCCCAAGTCCGTTACAGATAGTCGATGTAAGGGGGGGGTGCAATCACTTAGGCTGCGATATTCCACAACATTCCGGCAATAACCGCGCCGGTCATTGCAATGGCGATATAGGCGTAAAATATGCGTGGTTTGACCAATGCCCAAACCGCGATTGCAGCGGGGATACTGCTGACACCACCGGCTATGACAAAGGACATCGCGGCCCCATTACTCATGCCCTGTTCCAGCAATGCATCCACCAATGGAACGGCGGCATACCCGTTCAGATAGGCCGGTCCACCCACCAGCGCACCCAGCAGAATCGGTTTTATCCCGTCGCCACCCAGAACCGATGCAATCATTTCGGCAGGCACGTATTGGACCATCATTGCCTCGAACAGATAGGCCAGCAGCAGCCACTTGCCCAGGAACAAGGCGTTTTCAATCACGGTAGTGCGAAATGTCTCGCGCCGTGCTGCGTTATGCCAGAACGCCCACACCGGTTTGCCGAAAAACGTGGCGGTGCCACAGGTGTTGCCACACCCGGTTTGGGGGTCTTTCGGGCGCAGTGGGTCAGAAAAAACAGCGCTTTTGGCAAATATTTTCACGGTGAACCCGCCCAGCAGGCCAACACCAACCGCCGCGAGTGTTTTGGCGATGGCAAAGTCAAACCCCAATGTGCCGGATGTGATCAGGAACATTGCAGGATCCATGATCGGGGACGCCAGCCAGAACGCCATCACAGCAGACAAGGGTGCGCCTACAGCCAGCAGGGCGGCGATAAACGGGATCACTTCGCAGGAGCAAAACGGCGATAGCCCGCCCAGCAGGGATGCCATCAAAATCATCTTGATCTCGCGCCCCTCAAAGGCTTTGGTCAGTATGGTTTCGGCACCTGATGCCTTTAGATAACCAACGGCAAGCACAGCAAAGATGATGAAAATGCCGGTGCGCAGGATCGCTTGGCCTGCAAAAATGACCGTTGGCAATAACTGTGGCGTATCGAAGATCGCCAACAATACTGGGATCAACACGATCACCAGCCATGCCTTGTCCACCCGCTTCCAGTACGGGGCGCTGGCGCCAGTGTGGCTGTGGGTGTGATCAGTCATGGCGGTTATCCTTTGTGGGGTATTGCGCAATCGGCGCAGCATTCGGACAGCAGGAATTGGGACAGAGAGAATATTTGGTCATAGGCAACGGCGGCGCAAATGATGGAACGGCCGCGTTTGGTCTGTTGCACCAATCCGGCTTGGGTCAGGATCTTCATGTGGTGGGTCAGGGTTGATCCGGTGACACCGCTGCGCTTGCCAAGCTCGCCAATAGCAATGCCCTCGTCTCCGGCTCTGACCAGAATGCGCAACACGGATAGGCGTTGTTCAGAGCCTAGGGCGGCAAAAGTCGAGGCAGCTTGCTCGACGCTCAAGTCTATGGATTGTTCTTGCTTCATTATTCTATATTACTAGAAACATAGAAATAAAAGCAAGCCCGTATTTTTGATCTGGAAAAACCGGAGTTGCAGGGTTTATTCACCTCGGTAGTGGTGTGTGAAACCACGCGTTATTTATTTTCATTTGGATGATTGGGAATGGGATGTGGTTGTGAGAACGCCGTTCTCGTCCCATGAAGCCGCGAACGTTTCCGAGTAAATAAAGTTTGCGGCAATTCGCGCCGTGATACGGGAACCAGAAATGTAAAGCCGCTCACCTTCTGTCGGCATGTGTCTTCCGGAAACACTAGTTGTCGGCTTGAAAGCATATGTTCCCTCAATTGGCCCAGTTGTGTTTAGCCCTTGGGCCTCAAGCCAAAAGACAGCCTTTTCAGGTGTTCCGTAGCTGGCAAATATCCTGAACATACAAACACTGATATTTGCGGTGCTTGTCATTCTTCGCCAATTGATTTTGCGCAGGTCAGGAATTTCTTTTTCCTGCTCAGCTTTCACGAGGCAATCCCGAACGCTGGAGAACCGTCTTACGGCACGTTTTCTCTCAGAGCGTTGCGGCGGCACTCCTCTTGAACCATATGGCTCGCTCTCTTCATCCGAAAGATGGTCGTATGGAATAGGCTCTCCCGACATTCCTGGCTGTTGGGGCGAAGCGGCGTAATAGTGTTGCGCTGCAAGTGCAATCGTAAGAAGTGCAACAACAGGCAAGAGCAACCTCTTCATCCGCAATGACCCACCTGAATTCCATAGTTTACTAATCACCACACACCTCCTTGCGACAATAGTAGCAGGGTGAATCCATTATAGGCAGTCAGATATCCCTTACCTTCAACCGGATCACCGATGCGCTAGATTAATTGAAAATACTGGCAAACCCTGATTTGCGGCCCTGCGGAATTTGCGGTAAATCTGCGGGATGGACAGTGACTTTGAAGATTTTGCGCAGCGCCTTCGGGCCTGCCGAATATGTGCGGACCGTTTCATTGAAACCGCAACAGCGCATGAACCGCGCCCTGTGGTCTGGTTTGCGCCCAAGGCTCGCATCCTGATCGCAGGCCAAGCGCCCGGAGCGCGGGTGCATGAATCCGGTAAACCGTTTACTGATCCATCCGGCGACCGTTTGCGCGACTGGATGGGAGTGGACGAGGCCACGTTTTACGACCTTACGCGCGTGGCCATTGTGCCGATGGGGTTTTGTTTTCCGGGGTATAATGACAAAGGCTCCGATCTGCCGCCGCCAAAGATATGCGTGGACGAATGGCGAGCGGATACGTTGGGCCACCTGACCGAAGTTCGCCTGACCTTGCTGGTCGGCGGATACGCGCAGAAATGGCATTTGGCAAAGGCAGCGGCGGGCGGGGTGACCCACACAGTGCAAGGGTGGCGTGACCATGCGCCCGATGTATTCGCCTTGCCCCATCCGTCGTGGCGCAATACAGGCTGGATCAGGAAAAATCCGTGGTTCGAGGCCGATCTGATACCGGCGCTGCGCACACGGGTGCAAGAGGTGCTGCATGACTGACCAAACCCCGCTGGATATTGCCCATGTTGCGATGGACGCAGCCCCCGAGGATACTGCGGCACGGTTGCGGTTCTTTGAACGGTTGTCGGATAGCGAGCTGTTTTTACTGCTGCAAGACGAGGCGGCGGGTGACACCTTGACCCCCGAAGTGTTCGAGGTTGAGGGAGCGAAATACGTGCTGGTGTTTGATCGCGAGGAACGGCTGGCCGATTTCGTTGGTGACAGCGCCCATCATGCGGTGCTGTCTGGACGGGTGGTGGCGACCATGTTGGCGGGGCAGGGGATCGGGCTTGGCTTGAACCTCGGGGTTGCACCATCGTCAATCCTGATACCGGCGGATGCAATGGTGTGGTTATGCGACATGCTGGACAACGCACCAGACGAGGTGATGGCGCGGCCCGTATTGATCGAGGCACCAAAGGGGGTATCGCAAGCGTTATTGGCTGCAATTGATACCAAGCTGGCCACGGCGGCGGGATTGGCCGCGACGGCCTATCTGGTGACGGTGGAATATGCGGATGGTGCGGGTGGTATGATGCTTGGCATCATTGATGCGCTGCCCGCGGCACATGGGACACTGGCCAAAGCGGTGGGCGAAGTTGTGGTCTTTGGCGGGGATGACGCCGAAGGGCTGGACGTGGTTTTTTTCGCAGCAAGTGATCCGGTTTGTGTTTCGTTAGCAAAGGTCGGGCTGCGGTTTGATCTGCCAGAGCGCAAAGCGGCGGGGCATACGCCTGCAGCACCAGGGCGTGATCCCGAAAACCCGCCGATCTTGCGATAAGGTTGTGTCAAAGAGATTCTATGCGCTCCGCGCGGGAGGTACTTAGGGCAAGAAGAAGGGGCGCGCGGAATTTAGTAGCCAGCGCCCCGATCCACGAGATGGAGATAAGGTTCGCCCACTTCGCCGCGCCGGATGTTTTCGGCAATCACGCGAGCCGAACTATCGGGGCGGGTTTCTGACGCGATATGCGGGGTGACGGTGACCTGCGGATGTGCCCAGTAGGGGTGATCAGCGGGCAGCGGCTCGACGCGGAAAACATCCAGCGTGGCGTGGGCAATCTGACCCGTATCAAGGGCCGCAAGCAGGGCGTCATCGTCAATCAGCGGGCCACGACCGGGGTTGATGATCATGGCGCCTTTGGGCAGTTGGCCAAGGCGCTGGGCGTTCAGCAGGTTTTCGGTGCCTGCGGTTAGGGGCAGCAGTAGAACAATGATTTCAGCCTGCGCCAAGGTCTGCTCCAATCCGTCGTTGCCTGACAGACATGTGATGCCCGCAATATCTTTTTGGCTTCGGCTCCAGCCCACAACATTGAAATTCAGCGCCGCCAATGCCTGTGCGCAAGCGCCGCCCAAGGCCCCCAGGCCCAGCACCGCAATCGTGCGGTCCCGCGCCAATGGCGGCACGAAATTACGCCATTGGCCGTCTTGCCCCAAGATATGCCGATCCATGCCGAGGTGGTGGCGAAGCGTATGGCCTGTGACCCATTCAACCATACCTTCGGTCAGGCCGTAATCGACCATGCGCGTTAGGGGTATGTTCAGGGTTTCATTGCCAATGATGCCCTCGACCCCCGCCCAAAGGCCCAGCACCGCCTTGGTGCGGGTGAAGGGGGTAAAATCGCTGACAGGGCCGTTCGGGGCGTAGACCAGATAATCCACCGTGGCGGGATCGTTTGTGTCGGGCGATAAGGTGTAGGCGAGGCCCGTGCTGTCTAATGCACGGCGCAAGGGACCCTCGTATTCGGCCCAACTGGCGGGTTTGGCGGCGAACAGGATGTTGATCATGTGGCGAATACCCCTGACATATCGGCCACGCCCTTTACCTCGATCGGGTTGCCGGACGGGTCGCAAAAGAACATCGTGCTTTGTTCGCCGGGCTGACCCGCAAACCGCAGGGTTGGTGGGATGGTGAATTTGATGCCCGCTTCGGTCAAGTGATCTGCCAAGGCTTGCCATTCCTTCATCCCTAGCACCACACCAAGATGCGGCATAAGAACCATGTGGTCACCAACCTTGCCGGTGGCGCGGGTTTCGAACGGGGTGCCGAGGTGCAATGAGAGTTGATGGCCAAAGAAGTTGTAATCAACCCATGTGTCGGTGCTGCGCCCCTCAACGCACCCCAACAGGTCACCATAAAAGGCACGGGTTTCATCAAGGTCGGTGACGTTATAGGCGAGGTGAAAGATTGACATATATGGTCCCTTACTGGTTCGCTTTGTTTGAATTTATATCGGGAAGTTTTAGAAAGGTTATCTTATTTATGTATTTTCAAACATAGGCATACCTTATGGATTTAAGATTCCTAAAATCACTGGTAAGCGTGGTTGACGAGGGCAGTATCGCAGCGGCAGCGCAACGCGAGGGCATCACCGCCTCGGCGATCAGTCAACGGCTGCAAGCACTGGAGGTGGAATTGCAGGTCAAGCTGTTGCTGCGTTCGGGGCGCAACGTGCGGCCAACGCTGGCGTGTATCAGGTTGCTGCCGCAAATACGGCGACTACTGGAGGACGGGCGCACCCTAACCCTGTCGGTTTCTCAAACCGCGAATGTCGGGCGGTTTCGTCTCGGTGCGATATCAACAGCGCTGACAGATTATATCCCGCGCATTATTCGCCAAACATCCGCGCAAATGCCGGGGGTTGCGTTAAGCGTGCACCCAGGCAGCTCGGCGCAGCTATATCAGGGGCTCCTGGATGGGGAACTAGATTCGGCGTTGAGTGTCGCGCCACCGTTCGAGTTGCCCAAATCAATGCGGTTTGATGAGTTGGCGCGCCATCCGGTCGGATTGATCCAACGGGCGGGTGTAGAAGAATCCGCCGCACCATTCATCGTCTACAGCCGTAATGCGTGGGGCGGGGCGGCCTGTTGGCGGGCGATTGAGCGGCAGACAACAACACCGAAAATCCTGTGTGAACTGGACGCGCTGGAAACGATTGCAATCATGGTTCAGAACGGATCCGGCGTTGCAATGGTGCCACAATGGGAGGGATTGGCGACACGGTTTCCAGATGTTGGATTCAAGCGCGTCGGGGCTGAATATCGTGCGTTAGGCCTGCTGTGCCACACCCAGAATGTGGATCATCCGATGGCGGCTGTTATCAGGGACGGGGTTGAGGGCTGACCATTGCGCTTTGCATTTAGCGTGAGGCAACAAGTATCGGAATTTGCCCACACTTGGGGTGAATTCCGTTTCAGGTTAAATGCAAATTACTTTATCGCGGCCGGTGGACATGTGCGCTTTGCATCAAGCCGAACGCAATCAGTAGCACCAGCATGGCGGACCCGCCGTAAGACACCAGCGGCAGGGGCACGCCGACGACGGGGGCAAGGCCCATCACCATCGACATGTTTACTGCAAAGAACAGAAACAGCGTGGCCGCAACGCCAAGGGTGATGAGGGATGCGTAACGGTCTTTGTTTTTCAACGCCGAGATGACACAGAACACGATGATAAGGGTGTAGAGACCCAGCAGCGAGAACGCACCGAGAAAGCCGAACTCCTCGGCCAAGGTGGTGAAGATGAAATCGGTATGCTTTTCCGGCAGGAAATTCAGCCGCGCCTGTGTGCCCTGCATAAACCCGCGCCCTGTCCAACCACCAGACCCCAGTGCAATTTTGGATTGGGTGATGTGATATCCAGCACCCAACGGGTCGGATGCGGGGTCAAGGAATGTGTCGATGCGCCGGTATTGGTAATCTTTCAAAAATTGCCAATCTGTGCCGCGAAATTGGAAAACGGCGGCGATGGTGGCGGCAACAGCGCTTATGACAACGGCAAAATAAAACCAGCTGACACCGGCCAGAAACATGATGATTCCACCGCCGGCCACCAGCAGAATGGCCGTGCCAAGGTCGGGTTGTTTCAGCACCAGGGCCGTGGGTATCAGGATGATCAGGAGCGGGATCAGCACCCAGAAAGGACGAGAGGTTTTCTTGATATCCAGCCAGTCGTAATAGGCGGCGAGCACCATGATCAGCGAGATTTTGGCCAGTTCAGAGGGCTGTAGCTCCATAAAGCCCAGATCCAGCCAGCGTTTTGCTCCCATGTTTGTGGTGCCGAAAAAGTGAACTCCCAGCAGCAATAATACAGAAACGCCATAAGCCAGAACTGACATATTGCGCCAGAACCAGATCGGCACCATTGCGATGAAAAACAGCAGGCTCATGCCAAGGGCAAAGCGTTTCATTTGTGGTTCGACCCAAGGCGTCATTGACCCGCCAGCCACCGAGTAGAGTATCAAAAACCCGATACCACTGATCGAAATCAGTAGCAGGATCACGGCCCAGTTCAGATACAGGATTTTGTGCAGGCCGGTGGGGACGGTTTTGACATTATGTTCAAGATAACTCATGCCTGATCGCTTTCGTCAACTGGGGTATTCGGGTCGCGTAACGGCAGGGCGCGTTGTTCTTTCTGGATGCGCCCGCGATCTGCCTTGGGGTAGGCTGACACAGGGGGCAACCCGCCATAAAGTGCCTGCAAAACAATGTCGCGTGCGATGGGTGCTGCGACCTTTGATCCTCCGCCGCCATGCTCGACAACGACAGAAACGGCAATGCGTGGGTTGTCATAAGGGGCGAATGATACAAACAGGGCGTGGTCGCGTTTTTCCCACACTACATCGCTGTTGCGCACCACTTTGTTTCCGACCTGACTGGTGCCGGTTTTGCCAGCCATGCGGTAATCATCGCCCAGAATGCGCGAGCGATACGCCGTGCCACCTGAAACGTTGGATACAGCAAACATACCTTTGCGCACCAACCGCAGATCGTTCTCGTTCAGGTCCATATCCTCGCCACCCTCAATCGGCACATCGACCCCGTCTATCGATTTAATCAGGCGCGGCATTACGGCCTTGCCCGTGGCGATGCGTGCAGCCATAACGGCCTGCTGCAACGGGGATGACAGGACAAACCCCTGCCCGATCGCGGCATTTAACGAATCCCCGATCACCCATTCGGCCCCACGGTTTTCCAGCTTCCATGCTTTGGTCGGGGCCAGTCCTTTGGCAATCGACGACATCGGGATGTCAAATTTAGTGCCAAACCCGAACCGTCTGGCCATGGCCGAAATTCTCTGGATCCCGACCCGTTGCGCCATTTCGTAATAATATACGTCACATGATTTTTTCAGGCTGTTGAGCAGGTTTACATTACCGTGGCCCGACCGTTTCCAGCAGTGGAATTTGCGCCCGCCAACTTCAATAAAGCCTTTACATTTCACTGTATCTTCTGATGTCACAACGTCGGCCTCGAGCGCAGCAAGAGCTGTTATCATTTTGAAGGTAGAGGCGGGCGGATAGACCCCCTGCATGGCCTTGTTGGGCAGGGGCCGGTATTTATTTTCCAACAGTGCGGAATAGTCTGCCTGCGAGATGCCGTTGACAAATTTGTTTGGATCAAACGCCGGAGTCGAGCCGATGGCAAGCAAATCGCCGGTGGTCGTGTCGATCACCACGGCTGCCGCACTTTCGCCCGCTAGGCGGGCCTGCACATAGTTTTGCAATCCGCTGTCGATGGTCAGTTGCAGGTTGGCGCCGGATATACCTTCTTCGCGGCCAAGTTCACGCATGACGCGCCCAATCGCGTTGACCTCGATCCGCTTGCTGCCCGCCTTGCCACGCAATGTTCTTTCCAGATTGGCTTCGACCCCGATCTTGCCGATCTGGAAGCGCGGGATTTGCAACAAAGGGTCGCGATCATCAACACGGTTCAGGTCGGCCTCGTTCACAGCGCCAACATATCCGACGATATGGGCAAAATCATTGGCCATCGGGTAATTGCGAGTTAGTCCGACCTCGGGGGTTATGCCGGGCAGAGCGGGGGCATTTACCGCAACTTCGGCAATGTCCTCCCATTTCAAGCGGTCTGCGATGGTCACTGGCACAAAGGGGCTGCGCCGCTTCATTTCCTCAAGCGCACGTTCAAGATCTTCGGGGGGGATTGGGACCAGCGCATTCAGGCGGGCAACCACCTCGTCGACATCGCCAGCATCTTCGCGCACCATCGTGATCCGGTAAACCTGTTTGTTGGTGGCCACCGGCACACCGTTACGGTCGTAAATCAGGCCGCGCGCAGGGGGCAGTAGCCGGATGTTGATCCGGTTTTCATCGGCCAGCAGGCGGTATTGATCGGCCTGATCCACCTGTAAATACCGCATACGCGCCCCAAGCGCGCCAACAAAGGCCAGCTGCGATGCGCCCAGAAACAGGGCGCGACGGGTGATGCGCCGCTGGCTTTCGGCGGTGTCTCTGGGGGCGCGTCTCATAACCTGTGCCCCAATGCGTCAACTTCGCCGGGTGCGATTTTGCGAATGCCAAGGGCATAGCGCGAGAACATGACGACCACAGGGTAGGCGGCCAATGTGACGAAAAGTTGAAACATCGACAGTCCCAGCGGCGGGCGAGGCGACATCACCATAATCAGGACAACACGGTTGGCAATCATTACCCCCGTAATAATCCCCGCAACCATCCCCCATTCCAGTGAAAAGGGCAGTTCCCGCATCAAATGGGCGCGGGCGCGTAAAAATTCGGCCCCCAGCACAACCAACGCGGCCATTAGACCGGGGGGGCGCATGAACAAGATATCAGTGACTAGCATCACTGCGGCGATCAGCAGGATCGGCAAATAATCAGGCCGCCGCAGCACCCAGGCAAAACAAATGCAAATTAACAGATCGGGCATAGCCCAACTTGCGGGTGTGGTTTGCAGCGGGATCAGACGCGCAAAAACAATGAAGATAACCAGCGCCAGAAATAACAGCCGGTATAACCACTTGTTGCTGGGGGCAGGATCAGCCATCGCTTGCCCCTTCGGTTGCAGCTGCATCACCCTCTGCGGGCGTGTCAGGTTGCGGGCCAACCAACAGGGCGCCGGGGTCCGTAATGATTTCGGTGGTGCGGCTGCGCAGAACCCGTAGGAAATCCAGCCGCTCGTAATCGGCCGCCAGTTGCACCCGCAGCCGCCTGTCAGCGTCTTTGGCAACCTGTCCAACCAGCAATCCAGCCGGAAACACTCCGCCATCGCCCGAGGTCACGACCTGATCCCCGGGGCGTACCTGTTCGGGTTTTTCCAGAAATTCAACCGGCGGGCGGGATGAATTGTCACCCACCAATAGGGCGCGTTGGCCTGACGGCTGGATCGTGATCGGAATACGGCTGTTGGAATCGGTTAGAAGAATAACACGCGCCGTGTTTTTGCCGACGCCCGATATACGTCCAACCAACCCGATCCCGTCCATGGTGGCCCAGCCATCCTTGATCCCGTCGCGTTGCCCGACATTTAACAGCACTGATTGGCGAAAGGGTGATCCGCTATCGGCCAGCACCACGCCTGACACAGACGTGAGTTTGGGATCCAGCCGGACCGAATTCAGCGCCAACAGTTTGGCGTTTTGCTGTTCCAGTTGAACCGCCGCCTCTTTCCACGACTTCAGCTTTTGCAAGTCGCGCCGTAGTTCCTGATTTTGTTGGTATATACGCTGGTAGGACCGGAAATCCTCGATCATGCCCGCCGCAGCGGTGACCGGCACCAGCGCCCATTCAAAATTGGGCACCACCTTGTCGACCAATGCAGCGCGGAACCGTTCAACCCGCGGACTATCAATGCGCCACAGCAGGAACAATGCCAACAGCACAAACACCACCAGCCCGACCAGAATACGCCGGACGGGGCGGACATAATGTGCGTGGGTATTTCGATCTCTTGCCAAGGGGCGCTCCCGTGGCCATGCGCGGATTAGCTGTCGTAATCAATTACATGGCGCAGCTGTTTTTCATACTCTAGCGCCTTGCCGGTCCCAAGTGCCACACAATTCAGGGATTCATCGGCAATCGAAATCGCCAATCCGGTTTGTTCACGCAATGCCAGATCTAGTTCACCCAGCAACGCCCCGCCACCGGTCAGCATCACGCCGCGATCGACAATGTCGGCGGCCAGATCGGGCGGGGTTGCCTCAAGCGCAGTCATCACCGCTTCGCAAATTTGCTGCACGGGTTCGGCCAAGGCTTCGGCGATTTGGGCCTGATTGACTTCGGTTTCTTTCGGCACACCATTCAGCAGGTCGCGGCCGCGAATTTGCATTGATGATCCACGCCCGTCATCGGGCATCCGTGCGGTGCCGATGGATGTTTTGATCCGCTCGGCAGTGGTTTCGCCAACCAGTAGGTTATGCTGGCGACGCAGATAGCTGATGATCGCCTCGTCCATACGGTCACCACCCACACGCACAGACCGCGCATAAACGATGTCGCCCAGCGACAGAACTGCAACCTCGGTGGTGCCGCCGCCGATATCGACAACCATGTTACCTGTTGGATCAGTGATCGGCATACCGGCCCCGATAGCAGCGGCAATCGGTTCGGCAATCAGGCCGGCGCGACGGGCACCGGCAGACAGAACCGACTGGCGGATCGCACGTTTTTCAACGGGGGTCGCGCCGTGGGGCACGCAAACAATGATCTTCGGTTTTGAAAATGTGCTGCGTTTATGAACCTTGCGAATGAAATACTTGATCATTTCCTCGGCGGTATCAAAATCGGCGATCACCCCTTCGCGCATCGGGCGGATCGCCTCGATGCTGCCCGGGGTGCGGCCCAGCATCAGTTTGGCATCCTCGCCAACGGCCAGCACCTTTTTCACACCATCCTTGACGTGATAGGCCACCACAGATGGTTCGTTCAAAACGACGCCCTTGCCTTTGACGTAGACCAGCGTGTTCGCTGTGCCCAGATCAATTGCCATGTCGGACGAAAACAGACCCGATAGAATAGCCATGCGTTAAGCTTCCCGCTTGAGTAACAGAATTATGCCTGCGATTCTTTCGATCAAAGGCGAAGGGTTCTTATAGGCGGGGGGCATAGGGGCGGTAAAGGGGGCTGGGCTTGATGTCAGCACCTTTTTGCCTTTCCGCATGTAGCCAGCAAGGCTATTCAAAATTTGTGGTAAGAGGAATTGTTGTAAATAACCTAGGTGGCGTTTGTGGATGGGGTAAATACTATGGAAAATGTTCGAATTTCACAATTTGCACTTACCCCGACGTTGCATGAAAAAAACTTAGCGGCTATGGTCTTGGGCGTTACGCTGGCTTGGTCTTTTGCCGACGCACCAGCAGTTTGTTCAGCGCGTTGATATAAGCCTTTGCCGAGGCCACGACCGTATCAGTATCGGCTGATTGCCCCATAGCGATTTTGCCGTCTTCTTCCATGCGCACGCTAACTGTTGCCTGCGCATCTGTGCCTTCGGTCACAGCGTGCACTTGATAAAGTTGCAAACGCGCTTCATGCGGGAACAACGCCTTGACCGCGTTGAACGCCGCATCAACAGGGCCGTCACCCGTGGTCGAAACCTCGTGCTCAACTCCGTCAACCATCAACGTCATGTCGGCGGTTTGCGGCCCTTCGGTGCCACAAACAACGCGCAGGTGTTTCATCTGGATATGGTCGTGCACCGCATCAGATGAACTGTCGCGCATCAGCGCCAGCAAATCATCCTCGAATATTTCCTTCTTGCGATCCGCCAGCGCCTTGAAACGCACGAACACGTCTTTCAACTGGTTATCCGCTAGATCATGACCCAGATCTTTTAACTTGGCCCTTAACGCCGCACGGCCCGAATGCTTGCCCATCACCAGATTGGTTTCCGACAGGCCCACATCCTCGGGGCGCATGATCTCGAATGTTTCGGCGTTTTTCAGCATCCCATCCTGATGGATGCCGCTTTCATGGGCAAAGGCGTTTTTTCCGACGATGGCTTTGTTATATTGCACCGGAAAACCGGACACCGTGGCGACCATGCGGGACAGGTTCATGATCTTGGTGGTGTCGATCCGGTTGCGGTATGGCATGATATCATTGCGCACCTTCATCGCCATCACCACTTCTTCCAAGGCGGTGTTGCCCGCGCGCTCGCCCAGACCGTTGATGGTGCATTCAATCTGGCGCGCACCAGCATTAACGGCCGCCAATGAATTGGCGGTCGCCATGCCCAGATCGTTGTGGCAGTGGGTAGCAAAGATAATGCTATCAGCGCCGGGCACCCGGTCCAGCAACATGCGGATCAGGTCGGCACTTTCTGCGGGCGCGGTATAACCTACAGTATCGGGGATGTTGATCGTGGTGGCACCCGCCTTGATGGCGATCTCGACCACGCGGCACAGGTAATCATCCTCGGTGCGGGTCGCATCCATCGGCGACCACTGGATGTTGTCGCACAGGTTGCGGGCGTGGGTGACGGTTTCATGAATCACATCGGCCATTTCGTCCATGTCAAGATTGGGAATGGCGCGGTGCAGCGGCGATGTGCCAATAAAGGTGTGGATGCGTGGTTGGGCGGCAAATTTCACCGCCTCCCAGCAGCGATCAATATCGCCGATTTTAGCGCGGGCCAGCCCGCAAATCACCGAATTCACGCTGCGCACGGAAATCTCTTTGACGGCCTCGAAATCGCCCTCGGATGCTATCGGAAAACCCGCCTCGATCACGTCCACGCCCATCTCATCAAGCAAGGTGGCGATCTCCAGCTTTTCGTCATGGGTCATGGTAGCGCCGGGCGATTGCTCGCCATCACGCAAGGTGGTGTCGAATATAATTACGCGGTCCTGTTCGGATGTATCAGTCATATCTGAAATCTTTCGTATGTGTGTCTTAGCCTTAGGGTGAAGCGGCGCGTCCTGTCTCCTCTGAGCGGTCGCGCCAGTCCGGCACGCTCAGAGGCGGCTAAGCAGTAGGATCGACGAAAGCAGCAGGCCAGTAGGGCGGGCTGCGATATCATGGGTGATATGTCCAATGTTCGTCATCACGGGCGACTATATGAGCGGGAAATTGAAAAGAAAACCCCTGTAATATGATTTCACGATAGCGACAGATTGTTGCGGGAAACATTAAGAATATTGAATGTAATTACCTTTTTCGATATAGCAGACGGGATGAGAATTCAGAAAACTGAGTCTAATGGGGAGTAATCTATGACACATGTAGTTGTATTGGGGGCCGGTTTAGGCGGCGCCATACAAGCGTATGAATTACGCGAAACACTGGCAAAAAGCGATAAAATAACGGTTATATCGAATAAATCGTATTTTCAATTCACACCATCCAACCCGTGGGCGGGTGTTGGCTGGCGTAAAAAGAAAGACCTGATTGTCGAGCTGGAACCCGTGATGAACAAGCGGGGAATCGAATTTATTTGCGACGGTGCAAAGAAGCTGAAGCCAGAGGATAACACCATCGTTCTGGATAGCGGGCGCGAGGTAACTTACGATTATCTGGTGATTGCAACCGGCCCTGATCTGGCTTTTGACGAGATTGAGGGTTTCGGCCCCGATGCGTTTACGTCTTCGGTCTGTCATGTGGAACACGCGGAAATTTCCGGCGACAACTGGGATGCGTTCTGCGAAAACCCTGGTCCGATTGTGGTTGGTGCCGTTCAGGGTGCGTCCTGTTTTGGCCCCGCCTATGAATACCTGCTGACCATTGAAACCGATCTGCGTCGCCGCAAAATCCGCCACAAGGTTCCGATGACGTTCGTGACCTCCGAACCTTATATCGGCCACCTTGGTCTGGGCGGTGTGGGCGATACCAAAGGGATGCTCGAATCCGCCATGCGGGATCGCGATATCAAATGGGTCACCAACTCCAAGGTCGACAAATTTGAAGAAGGCAAAGTGTTCTTCACCGAGGTGAATGAAGACGGATCCGAAAAAGCCAAGCATGAAGAAGAATTTGGCTATTCGATGTTCCTGCCAGCCTTCCGCGGCATTCCTGCGTTGATGGGGTTGGAAGGGCTGGTAAATCCGCGCGGTTTTGTCATCGTTGATGAATTCCAGCGCAATCCGAAATACCAGAACATCTTTGCCATCGGCGTTTGTATCGCCATTGCGCCACCAGTGATCACGCCGGTGCCAACGGGTGTGCCCAAAACCGGTTTCATGATTGAAAGCATGGTCACGGCGACGGCGCACAACATCCCTGATGCGATCGCGGGCAAAGAACCAAAAGAGATGGCCACCTGGAATGCGTTCTGTCTGGCCGACTTTGGTAACCGTGGCTTTGCCTTCCTTGCGATGCCGCAAAACCCGCCGCGCAACAAAAACTGGACCTCTAGCGGGCGTTGGGTGCATTGGGCCAAGTTGGCGTTTGAATGGTATTTCATCCGCAAAGTGAAAAAAGGCGTGTCCGAGCCTTGGTATGAAAAGCAGATCATGAAGATGCTGAAAATCACCAAATTGCAGAAATAGCGATCAAAGCGGGGCCCCACAGCGGGCCCCGTTTTTGTTAGGGCTGCGCCAATTCTTTCGCCAGCAGATCAAACACCACCCTGATGCGCCGGCTGGTGTTCAACTCGCGATGCGCCACCAGCCAGATCGGGAATGTGATTGGGGTAAGGTCGGGCAGCACCTGCTTTACCAGCGGTTCTGCATCGCCAATGGTGGCGTCTATAATGCCAATCCCCAAACCCTGCTTCACCAAGGCCCACATCACGGTGTAGTTTTCCGAAATGATCGGAAAGTTATCCTGACTTATATTCAAGCCAAGCGCATTTAGCCCTGTTACCATCGCAGTGCTGCGATCAATTCCAATGAAGGCAGCGTTTTGCAAATCGTTAGGTGTTGTCGGATTGGCGATGCTTGTTAGATAATCGGGGGTCGCATATAGCCGTGCGGCGGCATCCCCTACCTTTTTGGCGATCAAGTCCGGCTCTGTCGGGCGGAAATGCCGGATGGCAATATCAGCCTCGCGGCGGCGCAGGTCGCTGGCGGTGTTTTCGGCGACCATCTCGATGGTGATACCGGGGTGGGTGCGCCGCAATTTGGCGATGATTGGCGGTAGCAACACGGTCGCATAGACATCGCTGGTGGTGATGCAGACATTGCCGTTGATAGATTGTGATTGCCCTGCGGCGGATTACGAGACCCGACCCGCCGCATCCCCCATCGAGCGAACATGGTCCAACAGCTCCAGCCCGCTGGCGGTCAGCGCCAGCCCGCGTCCAACCCGTTGAAACAGCACCACGCCCAGTTCCTGTTCCAACGCATCTACCTGTCGGCCTAACGTGGGTTGCGCCAACCCCAGCGCCCGCGCCGCCGCCGATAATGAGCCTTCTTCGGCAGTTACCAGAAAGGCCCGCGCACGGTTCCAGTCAAATTTTACAGAACGCCAATCCATGCATATTTGCATATCATTATGCCGAATTTAGTCAATTTATTTTTGTAAAATGCATGGGTAATGAGTGGCAACCCACCTATCGCAAATTAGGAACCCAGAATTATGAAAGCTGCCATCTTTACCGATTACGGCCCCGCCGATGTGCTTGAGATCAAAGACATTGCAACGCCAACGCCCAAAGATAACGAGGTTCTGGTGCAAGTTCACGCCACCACTGTCACCCCCGTCGATTGTTCGTTTCGTGCGGGTGATCCTTGCATCGTGCGGCTGTATCTGGGGCTGCTGCGTCCTAAAAAGACAATTCTGGGCACCGAACTGGCGGGTGTGGTTGTGGCGGTTGGCAAGGATGTGACGCGGTTTGGCGTAGGTGATCAGGTGTTTGCCGCCCCTGCGGATGGCACGGGGGCGCATGCTGAGTATATCTGCCTGCCTTCCGAAGGCGCAATCGCGACCATACCGGAAAGTATGACGCTGGAGCAGGCCGCGACCATCTGCAACGGCGGGCTAACCGCGCTGCCGTTTCTGCGCGACCACGGCAAGATCAGGCGCGGGGACAAGGTTTTGATTATTGGCGCGTCCGGCTCTATCGGTACCATCGCAGTGCAGCTTGCCAAACACTTTGGCGCGCATGTGACGGGGTGTGCAGCACTTCAAATATCGAGCTGGTCAAATCACTGGGGGCGGACCTTGTGATTGATTATACGGTTGATGATTTCACCACGCAGGCCGAAACTTATGACATTGTTTTCGATACGGTCGCCAAAAGCAGTTTTGCGCAGGCCAAGTGCTCGTTGGTTCAGGACGGCGTTTATCTGGTCACCGCCCCTTCATTTTCGACTGTGTTTCGCATGTTATGGACATCGGCATTCGGTGGAAAACGCGCGGTTATGGCGGCCACCGGATTGCGACCTGCCAAGGATCAGGTGGAGGATATGGAAATTCTGAAAGGGATGTTCAATGCGGGAACTCTTAGGACGATCATTGATCGGGCCTATCCGCTCATAGATATCGCCTCGGCGCACACCTATGTCGAGGCGGGGCACAAGAAGGGGAATGTGGTGGTTACTATCGACTCGCGATAACGATTATCCCGCATAAGCCTCGCAGCTGTGTTCATCAAAACTGGCTTTATACCACCCTACCGCTGTCCATCCTTGAGCGTTTCCGATTAGTGAAAAACTCCAGCCATTCCAGTCCAGATGGCCGTCTGTGATTAAATCTCCGGCTCGGGCCACTCCGATGTGGCGGGCGCTTTTCCACGGGGAGGAATATAGCGGGATGTCGGCACCAAGATAGCCAATACAAATGCCGGTCCCGCCGTCTGTTGCTGGTTGGAAGTCCAGCTGCTCACGCAAATCCATTGCCTCTAAATCCAAAGATTGGTTTGAGGTATCAACATTGCAAACATCATAAAACCCGCTAGGGTAGCCCTGCTCAAGTTTGATAATTTCTGCGATTTTCGTTTCGACTGCGCGGGACAGAACAGGTTTTTTCGTAGTGCAATCCGAGTTGTCAAAGGTGGCTTTACCCAGGGGAGTTGCAAAGCAATACCCAGCCTGATCCAACAATCGCATTGCGAGAAAACCACAGATCATTGCAGGGATCTTCTATGTCGGCAAAGACGGGCGTTGCGGCCAACAGGCCGGTTACGAATAAACACTGTTTTATCATTGAAGACGTCCGCTAGTTCGAGCTGCCTTCGGTAGGTTGCTCTGTGGTCTCTGCATCCGGCGCAACAGTGTCATCACCCTCCGCCGGTGCCAATGCGCCGTTTTGCCAGTTGCCCGTGGATTCCTGGCCCGTTGCCGCATAGCGCATGGTGCCTTGCCCCTGACGTTTTCCTGCCGCGAACATGCCCTCGTAAACGTCGCCGTTAACGTAGGTTGCAATGCCTTTGCCATCAAATTTTCCGGCCTTCCAGTCGCCTGCATATTTGAACCCGTCCGCCATGACCATTTCGCCCTGACCTTCGCGCCGGCCATTCACGAAACCGCCGGTATAGGTTGCCCCATCCTCATAGGTGGCAGTTCCGGTGCCATGGCGTTGGCCGTTTATCCAACCACCATCGTATTGATACCCGTTCGGCTCGGTCGTTTTGCCCTGACCGTGAAATTTCGCATCCCGAAATTCGCCCTCGTAGACCATCCCGTTCTTATAGCGCGCGATACCCTTGCCTTCGGTCACACCCGCCACCCAGCCGCCCTCGTAGCTGCCGCCATCAGGATAGCTAATTTTGCCAACGCCGTCGGGCACGCTGTCTTTGAACTGGCCGGTATAGACTGACCCGTCAGGGTAAGTGGCCTCGCCCGTGCCCTCGATGCGCCCATCAATCCATCCACCAATATATTGATAGCCATCGGTGCTGATAAAGGTGCCTTGGCCGTGGCGGTTATCATTGGTGAAGCCGCCATCATAGCTGTCGCCGTTGACATAGATCATACGCCCCGTCCCATGCCGTTTGCTGTCCACAAAGCTGCCATTGTAAATATCGCCGTTTGGCAGAGTCAGCTTGCCGTTGCCGTTGAATTTGCTGTCTTTCCAGTCGCAGACATAGGTTGTCCCGTCGGTCATTGTCAGGGTTCCCGCGCCTTCGCGGTTTCCGTTGACCAATGTGCCCTCGTAGACGGATTTATCGGGATAGGTGATCTTGCCTGTCCCTTCCTTGATGCCATTGGCCCACTCGCCTTGATAGACATAGCCATTCGGGCTTTTCATTGTGCCGACACCGTGGTGCAGCGCATTGCGAAAACCGCCCTCGTATTGCACGCCGTTGGCATAAATCCGGATGCCGTTGCCGGTGATTATACCGTTGACCCAGTCACCCTCGTAACTGCCGCCATCGGCAAAGACGATTTTGCCAAAACCTTCGGGTTTTCCTTTGATGAATGTGCCGGTATAGACCGAACCGTTCGGAAACTTGGCCGTGCCCTGACCCCTGATTTCACCATCCATCCATTCGCCGCTATATTCATAGCCGCTGGGCAAACGATAGGTGCCGGTGCCGTGCTGCTTGCCGTCCTTGAACGTGCCCTCATAGATGCCGCCATCATCGTATTGCTTGGTTTCAACAGCACCGGTGTTCTGGGCAATACCCATGCTTGTGGCCGCTATAGTTAGCGCCAATCCGGTGGTTGCGGCACGAAAACTCTTCATCGCTGCTTTGGTTGTAAACACATCAGCCCCCTATGTCTGTTGGTTAAGGAACTTAGTAGAGCGCGGTGGCCCTGACAACGTCTTTCGCGCGGTTGTGGCTTTCACTTCGGCGTAACTCTGCTAATAAATCCTAATATGAATAGTAGGAAACGCATATGTCTGACAAATTTCGCCTGACGCTGGCACAGCTAAACCCGATTGTTGGGGCGTTGAAAGATAACGCTGCCAAGGCGTTTGATGCGTGGGAACAGGGCCGCGATGCAGGGGCCGATATGGTGGCCCTGACCGAAATGTTCATCACCGGATATCAAGTGCAGGATCTGGTGATGAAACCCGCGTTCACGGCGGATGCGATGGCGCATATTGACCAGTTGGCGCTGGATTGCGCCGATGGTCCGGCGCTGGGCATTGGTGGACCGTATGCTGTCGGGGACAAATTGTATAACGCCTATTACATCCTAGAAGGCGGTAAAATAACTGCCCGCGTTCTGAAACAGAAATTGCCCAATGAAACCGTGTTTGACGAGGTGCGCCTATATGATGTGGGCCCCGACCAAGGACCGTATTCTGTAGGGCCACTGCGGATCGGCTCACCCATTTGCGAGGATGCTTGGCACGCAGAAGAGGTCTGCGAAACACTGGCCGAAACCGGTGCTGAAATCCTGCTGGTGCCCAACGGGTCGCCCTATTACCGCGATAAACTGGCGGTGAGGATGAACCATATGGTGGCCCGCGTGGTCGAAACCGGCCTGCCACTGGTCTATCTGAACATGATCGGCGGGCAGGATGATCAGGTGTTTGACGGGGCGTCATTCGTGCTGAACCCCGGCGGTGGGCTGGCCGTGCAAATGCCCTCCTTTGACGAGGTGATCACCCATGTCGATTTTGTGCGCACCGCTGATGGCTGGCGGGCGCAAACGGGCGATCTGGCCCCGCAGCCTGATGCGTGGGAGCAGGACTACCACGTTATGGTGATGGCGCTGCGCGACTACATGCGTAAAACGGGGTTCAAAAAGATACTGCTGGGCATGTCCGGCGGCATCGACAGCGCGATTGTGGCCACCATCGCCACCGATGCGCTGGGCGCTGAAAACGTGCGCTGTGTGATGCTGCCCTCGGAATACACCTCTGAATCTTCGTTGACCGACGCCAAGGAGATCGCCGAGAACCTAGGATGCAGCTATGATTTTGTGCCGATTGCCGAAGGACGCGTGGCGATCACCAATACGCTTGCGCCGCTGTTTGCAGGCACGGATACAGACACCACCGAGGAAAACATCCAGTCGCGCCTGCGCGGGTTGTTGTTGATGGCGCTGTCCAATAAATTCGGTGAAATGCTGCTGACCACGGGCAATAAATCCGAGGTTGCCGTGGGCTATGCCACCATCTACGGCGACATGGCGGGTGGGTATAACCCGATCAAAGATATGTATAAAACCCGCGTGTTTGAAACGTGTCGGTGGCGCAATGCCAATCACCGCGACTGGATGATGGGGCCATCCGGCGAAGTGATCCCGCCGCGGGTGATCGACAAACCGCCCACGGCTGAATTACGTGAAGATCAGCGCGATGACGATAATCTGCCGCCCTATGACATTCTGGACGCTATCCTGAAAGGGTTGGTGGATGATGAAAAATCAGTGGCCGAACTGGTGGCCGACGGGTTTGCGCGCGATGTGGTCAAGAAGGTCGAGCACCTGCTCTACATATCGGAATACAAACGCTTCCAATCCGCTCCTGGCCCGCGTTTGACCATGCGGTCCTTCTGGCTGGATCGGCGCTATCCGATTGTGAACCGGTGGCGGGACAAAATCTAATCCAGATCCGCAGGTCGGTCCCCCATCACATAGCGCGGCCCTGGTCCAAGGCGGGCGGCGCGGTCATTGGCGTTATACAGACTGCATTTCTTTAGGGACAGGCAGCCGCAACCGATGCAGCCGTCCAGATTGTCGCGCAACTGTTCCAGTGTCTGGATTTGTTCATCCAGCGTCGCGCGAAACTGGCGGCTGATCTTTTCCCAATCGCGTTTTGTCGGGGTGCGCCCCTCGGGCAGGCTGGCCATCAAGGCGCTGATCTTGGGCAAAGTAAAGCCGAACTGCTGGGCGATTTTAACGAATGACAGACGCCGGATGTCAGAGCGCAGGAACCGCCGTTGCCCACCGGCATTGCGGGCAGGGCGGATCAATCCTTGGGTCTCGTAATAACGGATAGCTGACACCGCCAGTCCGGTGCGCCGTGCCAACTGACCGATGGTTAGGGCGTCTGTGCTGCGCATATCCAGCTCCTGAAAATAAGTCTTGACCTAAAGTTAGCTTTAGGAATTACAAAAGTAAAATCAACAATGAAAGGAAATTAAATGTCCGAGTCATATCTGGAACATGTCAACATCACCGTTAGCAACCCGCAGGAAACAGCAGCGCTTTACTGCCAGTTGTTCGGTTGGAAAATTCGCTGGCAAGGCGACTCAATTCATGGTGGCACCAGCATTCATGTGGGCGGCAAAAACAGCTATGTCGCGGTCTACTCAAAGGGAGATACCACGCAAACCCCTGACAGCTATTCCCATGTTGGCGGGATGAACCACATCGCGGTTGTGGTCGATGATCTAGATGTGGTCGAGGCGAGAGTAAAAGCCGCTGGTTTCACGCCGCGATCACACGCAGATTACGAGCCTGGGCGGCGGTTTTATTTTGATGACGCGGATGCGGTCGAGGTCGAAGTGGTGTCTTACCTAGCGTGATCCGGATCACTCCATCATCAACTGGTAACTTGCCGGAACGTATTGAAACCCGTCATCGCGGGCCTCGACATATCCCAATGCGGGCCATGGCATGTGGTATCCGATGAACGGCAATTTGTTGGCGGATAGCATGCCGAACATCTGCCGCCGTGTGGCAGCGGCGGCGGCTTTGTCCATGTCAAAGCGCACCTCCCAATCGGGATAGGCCAGCGACCATACATAGTGATTGGCACTGTCCACAATCAGCACCAATTGCTGCCCGTCGCTTTCCAGCATATAGGCCATGTGGCCGGGGGTATGGCCAAAGGCGGGGATGGATGTAATGCCTGATGCGACTGAATGGCCACCGTCGATGAACTCCATTTTCTCGTTCAATGGCACCACGTTTTCCTCAAACTTTTCATTGCCGGAAAAGGACCAGTGATTGTGCTCTTCTGCCCCCGTTACATAGCGCGCATTGGGAAATGTTTCGCCGCCCCGCATCATTAAGCCGCCAATATGGTCAGGGTGCATGTGGGTGATAACAACCACGTCGATTTGGTCGTTATTGATACCAGCCTGACTGAGCGCCGAGGTAATTCCTGTGCCGTTTAATCCGGTGTCAAACAAGACCAGTTCGCTGCCGGTATTGACCACTGTCGGGGTAAAGAAAAACTGCGCCTTGTCGGCGGAGATACTTGCGCCAGCCGAGACACGGGCGAATTCTTCATCCGAAATATTGGTTCCGAAAATGCTGTGCACATCGGGGAAGGTGCGGGTTCCTGCCAAAAGGGCTGTCACTTCGAAACTACCCAGCTTGAAGCGGTTAAACCGTGTGGTTTGCATGCCCAACATGGGGGCCGCGGCCAGTGCGGGGTTTGCGGTGGAAATCAATCCGCCCGCAAGGGGTAAAGACAATCCCGCAAGAATTGCAGATCTGCGTGTGTATGGTTTTTGTATCATTTGATGGTCCTCCGATCTTTGGCATATTACCACAAATGCGTTTTGAAAATGTGGTGTAACGATCGGGCTCGCGGTTTTGTGTTTGGCCTCGTTTTTCGCAGGCCCCTTTCGCATTTGTGTGAAACCGCTTAAAGAGCCTGATAAACCTGTAAGCATTGGACCATATTCATGACCACCACCCGTTTCGCCCCATCCCCGACCGGCTATATCCATGTTGGCAATCTGCGCACGGCGCTGATGAATTACCTGATTGCCCGCAAGGCTGGCGGAGCCTTTGTTTTAAGGCTGGATGATACTGATCCGGAGCGTTCTACACAGGAATATGCCGACGGGATCAAGCAGGATCTGGAGTGGTTGGGGTTGACGTGGGACCGGTTGGAAAAACAATCGGACCGGCTGGATCGGTACAACGCGGCGGCAGATGAGTTGCGGGCCAGCGGGCGCCTGTATGAGTGTTTCGAGACGCCGGTCGAGCTGGATTTGAAGCGCAAGAAGCTGCTGAATATGGGCAAGCCGCCGGTCTATGATCGTGCAGCGCTGGAGCTGTCTGATGCCGAGAAGAACAAGCTGCGCGAGGAGCGCGGGGTGGGGCATTGGCGCTTTAGGCTGGATCAGGAGCGGATTGAATTTTCCGACGGTATTCTGGGCGATTTGTCGATTGATGCAGCCTCCGTTTCGGACCCTGTTTTGATCCGAGGTGACGGGCAGTTTTTATACACGCTGGCATCGGTTTGTGATGACATAGATTATGGCATTACCGATGTTGTGCGCGGCTCGGACCATGTGACCAACACGGCGACACAAATCCAGATAATTCAGGCACTTGGCGGCACGGTTCCGTCGTTTGCGCATCACTCGTTATTGACGGGGCCGCAAGGTGAGGCGCTGTCAAAACGGCTGGGCACATTGGCGCTACGCGACCTGCGGGCGCAAGGGATTCAGCCGATGGCATTGCTGTCGCATATGGCGCGGATTGGCACGTCTGATCCGGTGGAATTGCGCAGTGATATGACCGAGCTTGTGGAGGGGTTTGACCTGTCACATTTCGGGGCGGCACCGACCAAATTCGATGTGGATGATCTGTTCCCGTTGACCGCACATTACAACCAAGCACTGGCGTTTGGCGACGTGGCTGATACCATCAAGGCGCTGGGGGTGCCGGATGATATGGCCGAAGCATTCTGGGCTGCAACACGTGCGAATATCACTGTGCTGGATGACCTGAAAGACTGGTGGGCGCTGTGCCGTGACGGGGCGGCGCCGATGGTGGATGACGAGGATAAAGAGTTCGTTGCGCAGGCAATGGCATTGCTGCCCGAGGGACCGTGGGATGCCACCACTTGGGGCGCATGGACCAAAGCGGTGAAAGAGGCCACGGGGCGCAAAGGGCGCGGGTTGTTCATGCCGTTAAGGAAGGCGCTGACCGGAATGGACCACGGGCCGGATATGTCGCATTTGTTGCCGCTGTTGCAGAATGTGAAGCGCGGGTAGGATTGCTGAAATACGGCGTATGGAAAGTGTATGGAAAGTGTATGGGTTTTATACATACGTTGCTATTACCGTTTTTTAATCAAATTTGAGTAGTATTCGCGGTGTTCCTAACCAAAGGATGCCCGAATGCCGCCGCCCAAAATGAACAAGACCCAAGTGAAGTATTTCCATTATATGACCGATGCGATGCAACGGCTGGAATGGGATATGCACAACACGATCTATCGGGCCGAGCGCATCCCGTCGATGTGGCGCGAGATTGCCAAGGACAAGGGGCGGGACAAAAAGATCAAAATCACCATCGGGGTCGAGGCGGGCATTGTGCGGTTCTTCAAATCCATGGGCAGTGGATACCAGAACCGGATGAATGATGTGATGAGCGCATGGGTACACGGACGGCTGGCGGGGGTGATCGAGGGGCCGGAAACGATGGATGAGTTTAAGTTCGAGATGTGTGAGGAAGACCCCAAATGGGAGTGGGGCGGGACGAAGGAGGCGATGCGGGGAATTCGGGAGGAGTGAGGTGGCCTGAAATTGCGCGCCCTAGGGGGGTGCTGAGTAATATG
>NZ_JBSMEZ010000036.1:0-23791 GCF_056498605.1 Profundibacter sp. | reverse complement strand
CGGCGCGCCCAGATCGCGCGATGCGCATGGCACACGGCGCGGGACTGGCCCGAGGTGCCGGAGGTGTAGATGATATAGGCCAGACGGTCAGGCGAACCCTCGTTATAGAACGCAGGGTGCAGGGTATGAAAACCATGCAGGGTTTTGGCGGGCAGGATCAAACAGGGCGCGTTGGTGGGCATTGCAATGTCTGCACCCGCGACAATCAGGGTGGGGGACAGATCGGCGCATATTTTATCAACCTCGGGTGTGGTCAACTGCGGCGAGGTCGGCACCGGCACCATGCCTGCCGTAATCGCACCTAAAAACAGGATCGGAAATTCGAGCGTATTGCCCAGCCGCATCAGGATGCGGTCGCCGGGTTTCAGGCCCAATTGCAACAGTCCGGTGGCGGTGCCACGCACGGCGGCTTCCAACTGGGCATAGGTCCAGTCATCCTGAGTGCCCATGCCAATGATCGAAAGCGCGGTTTTATCGCCCAGGGCGGTGGCGCACGTCAGAACATATTGCGCCATGTTGAATGGTGCAGGGCAGGGCGGTGGCTGGCCTTGGTTGAAAATCGAGCTCATCCGGTAGTGCTATGATGTAGCGAATAGGGAGGCAAGGGTGGTGATGATCGAATGCCGCATTGCGGGGCCGGTTAATGCGGCCCGTCGTTCACCCTCAAAGGCTGCCGATCTGGTCAAGCGCTGTCTTTAATTCAGCACCGCTCAGGGTTTCAATCGGGAGGTCTAGCAAGGCCGCCGCCCGCTTGGCAAGGATTTGGTAGGCTTTCGAAAACGCATCCTGCCAGTCGGCCTTATCGGCTGCGGCTGGATCTTCCACACCCCAATGGCTGCGCACGGGTGCGCCGGAGTAACGGCTGGGCCAGATCGGACAAGTCTCGCCCGCCGCCGATCCGCAAACCGTAATCACCACATCCATCAGAGGGGCATCAGGGCGGGCAAATTCGTCCCAGCTTTTGGAGCGCAGCAGGCTGGTATCATAGCCCAATTTGCCAAGCAGCGCCAAAGATTGCGGATGCACCACGCCGGTCGGGTGCGAGCCTGCGGAATAGGCCGTGATCCGGCCACCCGACGTGTGGTTCAAGATCGATTCCAGCAAGATCGAGCGGGCCGAATTTCCGGTGCAAAGGACAAGTATATTCATAAGAATATCATAGTGCGGAAATGTAACAGCATGATGACGGCCACCGCATCACCGCTCATAATTATCTTAGGCACTACAGCGCATCGCCAACCTTGCGGGCCCCTGCCGAAATATCACGTCCCATACCCTCGACTGTGGCGCATGCGCCAAGGCCAAGAATGCCAATCAGTAGGATCATTTTGATCATAGTCTTATTCCTCATACCACCACACATCCGGCTGAAAGCCGATCCAGTCGCCATACATTGGCAGCCGATCCATTGGGTAACGCAATTCCTTTTTGTGGGCAATGCGGGATGGCCCCGACATCCAGATCGGAATCACATAACGCCCCGCTGTCAAAATCCGGTCCAGCGCTTTGGTGGCGGCGCGAAAATCATCCTGACTTTCCGATGTCACCAGATGGTTGATCATCGCCTCGGCGGCGGGTGAATTCATACCCATCCAATTGCGTGTGCCGGGTTCGGTCACACCGGCAGCCCCCCAATACAACATCTGCTCGTTGCCGGGGCTAAGCGACATGCCGCGACGATAGTAAGCCATGTCGAAATCATAGGTCGTGGTACGTTCTTTATACTGCGCCTTGTCGATCAAGGTGACGCGCGGGGAGATCCCCAGCCGCGTTAGTGACTGCACATAGATATCGATAATCGACTGCACTTCGCTTGAACCCAGCTTTAGTACAATCTCGAAAGTAAACTCTTTGCCATCCGCATTCTTCATTACGCCGTCCTGCACGGTCCAGCCCGCTTGCTCAAGCAGGGCAGTGGCCGCGCGGATGTTTTTTCGGTTACGTTCGCTACCATCCGATACGGGCGGGGTGTACCCTTCCAGCGTTCCGGGCAGCAAGTCATCGGCAAAGGGGGCCAGTAACTCGGCGACGCGTCCCTTTGCTGGGCCGGGATCCATACCCAACACAGAATTTGAGAAATAAGACGCGATGCGCGGTTCCGTGCCGCCATTCACCGTTTCATTGATAAATTCAAAATTGAACGCCAGCGACATCGCCTCGCGCACCCGCCAGTCTTCGAATATCGGGTTACGGGTGTTCATCACCAGACCGGTGATTCCGGTTGGACGCTGGTGCGGCACGACCGATTTAACAACCGCACCCGATTGCACGGAAGGAAAATTATACAACGTATCCCATTTGCCCGCGTTGCCTTCGCGCATGACGTCGATTTCGCCAGCCTTGAACGCTTCAAACAGGATGCTTGAATCGCCAAAAAACTCCATTCGGATTTCGTCAAAATTATTAGTGCCTCGACGAAACGCTATATCATTGCCCCAATAGTCGGGGTTGCGTTTCAGAACCAGATTGCGACCCACCTCGAAACTGTCGATCACGTAAGGGGCGGTGGCAATAGGGGCCTCAAGCGAGGATTGGGCAAAATCCTTGCCCTCCCATTGGGCCTTTTTCAGTATCGGACGCATGCCGACCAGCAGCGCCAGTTCGCGGTCTTCGACATTAAAGGTGAAACGGATGCTGCGCGCACCGGTTGCCTCGGCTTTGTCGATTTTACCCCAGACACCTTTGTAGCGCGGGTGGCCCACAGTGCCCAAAGTTTCATAAGACCACAGCACGTCTTCGACCGTCACGGGGCTTCCGTCCGAGAATCGGGCCTCAGGGCGCAGGGTGAATTCGACCCATGTGCGATTCGGGTCAGTTTCAACCGATTCGGCCAAAAGACCGTAAAGCGAGAACGGTTCGCCATAACTGCGGCCCATCAGGCTCTCGTATGCAAGGAAGCGTAATTGCCAGGGAACACGCCCTTTCAGGATGTGCGGATTGAGTGAATCAAAGCTGCCGACCTCGCCCAAAACTATACGCCCGCCCTTCGGCGCATCTGGGTTTGCATAAGGGAGAGACACAAAATCCTGTGGTAGGGCGGGTTGCCCATACATAGCTATGCCATGTTGCGGCTCTGCATGGGCGAATCCGGCGGCAAAGATCAAACATGCGCCCGCAGCCCATTGGCCTAGGTTTTTGAAATAAACTGATCTCATTTTGGCAACAATCCCTTTTGTCCCTTGTTTCGTTATGGATCAGCGTAACGACACAATCCAAGCATTTCAAACTTTTAGCTTGGCGCACGGCGAATGATTGCGTATAAAGTATTCACTGCTCGATAGGTTTCTTGCCTGTATGAAACCTGCCTCAATAACTTAACGCCAGCTTCGTGCTGGCGTTTTTTTTGTGGATTTTTCTGACCTGTAATTTTCAATTGTCTAAAATGTGTGCGGCCCGCTGTATTCACAACGGGCCGTTACAGAGTTTAACATAACAAGATAGTGATTGTCCCGTTATTGTATAAGTTCACCACCGCCGCCACCACCGCCGCCGCTAGATGCAGCCGCCGCCAGAAAGATCAACAGCAGGATCGGGATCAGCAGACCGCCGCCTGAACTGCCTGTGGCAGCTTCAACAACTTCTGGTTCCATCATCGGTTCAACAAGGTTCCCAGCAAACGCTTGGGTCGAGGTAAGCACCGCAGTTGCGGCCAACATAAGCTTTTTCATATTCAATCTCCTGAGTTTTCAAAATGTACACGCGAACGTTACACGCTATATATTGTGTTTTCAATATCCAACAAGACAAAAAATGGGCGCCTATGCGTCTTCGTCATCCAGCGGCAATCGCGGCTGATCCGTATCTTTGATGTTCGGATAAACCAGCCCCGCCGAGATCACCAGTTTCATCGCGTCACCAACGCTCATATCCAATTCGATCAGATCGGATTGCGGAAGGAATAGCAAAAATCCAGATGTTGGGTTCGGGGTGGTTGGCAAAAATACCGAAATCAATTGCTCGCCCACAGGGATTTTCTCCTGAAGCTCGCCCTTGGTGGTGGTTGAAATAAAGGCAACCGCCCAAATCCCCTTACGCGGGTATTCGATCAGGCAGACCTTGTCGAACGACGTATCCGATTGCGCAAATACAGTTTCGGCCAGCTGTTTCAGTCCATTATAGATAGACCGCACAACTGGCATCCGGTCTACGATGTCTTCGCCCCATCGCAGCAGGGATTTGCCCATGATGCCTTTGGTCAGCCACCCGATGATCACAGTGAAAACCAGAAAGATAATCACCCCGACACCGCGTAAATCAATGCCGATATAGGGTTTGGGGGTAAATGTGGTCGGGATGAACGGCAAAACCCAGCTGTCAATCTTGCCGGTAATGGCCCACATCAACCACAGTGTCATCCCGATTGGGGCAACAACCACAAGGCCAGTGAAAAAGTTGGTTCTAAGGCCAGCAAACCAGCGCCGTTTGCGGCGTTCGGTTAACGGGGGCAGGTTTTTGGGTTTGGGCATGTTATCCGGCTATGATCTGTTTCAGGTGGAATGTAGGCATGCACCGGCGACTTCACAATGACCTTCCCCTTGAAATATCGTTGTTTTTTGGGTGTTTCCCACGATTACTGCCCCAAAATGTGGAATTGGACGGCAATATCGGTGGCAAGGCGGGCGTTGTTCATCACCAGCGCGATATTTGCGGTGAGCGAAGCGCCATCCGTTAGCTCAAATATCCGTTGCAGCAGGAACGGGGTGACTGATTTGGCTGAAATACTTTGGACGTCGGCCTCATCCAGTGCTTGTTTGATGAGCGGGGCCAGCTTGGTTTGTGGGATTTCGGCGATCTGCGGGATCGGGTTGGCGACCAGTTGACCGCCAGGTAGGCCCAGTTCTATGCGCGTAATTTGCGCTTTGGCAATTTCGGCCGCACTGTCCATACGCAGCGGGCTAGGCAGATCGGAATTTCGCGACCAAAACGCCGGAATATCATTTTGTTTGAAGGTGATAACAGGCACACCTAATGTTTCAAGTACCTCAAGTGTTTTGGGCACATCCAGAATGGCCTTTGGCCCCGCAGCCACCACCGTGACGGGGGTTTGCGCCAATTCATGCAGGTCGGCCGATATGTCAAATGTGCTTTCCGCCCCGCGATGCACCCCACCGATCCCACCAGTGGCAAACACAGCAATACCCGCCTGATGTGCTGCGATCATCGTGGCGGCTACTGTGGTCGCACCTGTGCCCCCCGTGGCCAGACAGGCGGCAAAATCGGCACGGGACAGCTTGGCGACATCCTTGGCTTGGCCCAGTGTTTCCAGCTCGCTATCCGGTAACCCGATGTGCAATTGCCCGCCCAGCACAGCGATGGTAGCAGGGGTTGCCCCACCGTCCCGCACCACGGCTTCGACCTTGCGGGCGGTGTCCACATTTTGCGGATAGGGCATGCCATGCGTAATGATGGTGCTTTCCAGCGCCACAATCGGGGTGCCATCCGCGCGGGCCTTGGCCACTTCAGGGGAAAACTGCATTTCAATACTCATAGGGGTGTTTCTCCTGAAACATAGGTGGCGGCGGCTTGCAGCGCGCTGGCAAGGGCCGCATCGGGGGATTCACCGCGAATTTCAGCGGCAATATGTGCGGCCATAAAAGTGTCGCCAGCGCCTGTGACCCGTGTAACCAGAACTTCAGGTGGGGCTTGGGTGATGATCGTGCCAGCGTTGCCAAAGGACGCGGAATTGCCGCCGTCCGTCACCATAACCCCGTGTGCGCCGCGCCCAACCAGTGCGGTTGCAGCAAGTTCCGAGGTCGGGAATGTGGTTTGGCACAACAGCCCTGCTTCCTCGATATTAACGTAAAGTGTTGCATTCGGGTGGGCCAACAATGGCGTTAGCCGCTCGGCCTTGCCGGGCGAGGCGGGGGCCACCCGCAGATCAGCGCTGGCAAACAGCCGGCTGGCGGCGATATTTTCCAGCAAGGCAAGCGTCAGGTTGCCATCCAGTGCAATCACCCCGCTGTAGGGCTGATCTGTCGAGCCAAGCGTGCCATCCGCCAACGCCCGCAAGATTTTATCACCCGATGCCTCGAGCGAATGGGCATCCGCAATCGCCGCGATCAACCCGTTGGCCCCTTCAACCGCCATATAGCGGTCGGTTGGCAGGTCTTCGGACAAGTAGACATAGTCACAATTCATCCCCATGCTTTTGCAAGTTCTTAGCAGTTCGACCCCTTCGTCATCCTTGCCGATGGTGGTCAACAGGGCAGGGGTCAGACCAAAGCGGCGCAGGGTCATGGCGATGTTCATCGCCACCCCGCCAGGCAGACGGGTAATCCGCCCGGGCACGTCCGAACCTTGGCGCATATGGCTGGCCGAGCGACCGATCACATCCCAAAGGACGCTACCGATGCACAGAATATCAGGTTGTTTGTTCATCTGCGTGTTGTGACGTGAAGGGCGGGTAATGACAAGGCGGGGCTACGCCTTAGGGCACCGAAAACGTCATCGAGGCCCAGAGCGTTTCCCAAACCACATTTAGCGCGGTCGCGACATCCTCTTGCGGCTCTCGCAACACCACGGCGTCCAGCAGATAGGTATGGCCTGCCTTAACTGGTATCATCGCCTGACCCTGTTGGTCGGTGTGCTGATAGGTGATGTCGACCGCCCCGTCGGGGGCCCGCGCAAACACTTCGATTTGCGCATTGGTGCGGGGTGCGCCCTGATAAAACAATTGCACCGAAAAACCACCTGACAGATCATCGGTATAAGGGTTGTTCAGGGCTACAAATTCAGTCTCCAAACCGGTTGCAATGTCTTGGCCCGTCGCATCCCCAACTCCGATCAGGCTTTTGCAATAACGGGTATATACTTCGCTAAAACGTCCCATCGGCAGATTGCGCTCAAGGTGACGCGCCTCGATATCCGGAAAATCCTTGTGTTTGGCAAAGGCTGCGAATTTTTCCCAATCGTTATATTGCAATGTGCTGTTCGTGGATTCATAGACCAGCACCATCAGCCCGCCTTGCGCCACCGGCATGGTCATCGCGGGAAAATCACCAGCGCGGCTTTGCACTGGACTGCGCTCATCACTTTGAATCCAGTCAAACGTTTCGACCCTTTTATCAAAATACCCGATCTCGATACCTTTGAATTTCTGCCCGTTGCGCAGTTCCACCTGAAGGGTTGTACCGGTTTCGGGTTGAAAATTCTGCGTCTCTAACCAAAACTCGTGGGCAGAAACAGGCAAAGCGATTCCCAGACAGGTTATCGCGTAAAGGATCAGGGATATGACAGGTTTTTTCATGCGGACAAAGCTGACGATTGCGGCACTTTTGTCAAGCCTAGGCTTGTGTTTGGTCACGTTTACCGCCTCCGCACACGAAGTCAGCCCGTCAATCGGTGATTTTACAACGGGCGACGGCCAACTGGTTCTGGAGTTGCGGATCAATCTGGAGGCGTTTGTCGCGGGGATTGATCTGGATGGGGTGGTTGACACCAACGAAACCGCGCAATCAGGTGATTACGACAGCCTGCGCGCCCTTGCGCCTGACGCACTGGAGGCGCGGCTGACGGCGGTCTGGCCCAACATCCGCGACGGGTTCAGGTTGCGAGCAGGGGGCAACGCAGCGGCGTTGGAATTGACCAGCGTTAAAGTGGACGCGATTGGCGACGTTGATTTCCCACGCCCGTCTTTCCTGACCCTAACGGCCGATCTACCCGCCGACACTACAGCGATCAGTTTTGGCTGGGACAAACGGTTTGGCACCCTCGTGTTGCGTCAGAACGGGGTCGAGGATGGCTATACCGGTTATCTGACCGGCGGGCAGAACAGCCCCGATATTGCAGTGGTTGGCGGGGATAAATTGACTGGCTGGCAGGTGTTTTCCCAATACATCCCTGTCGGGTTTGACCATATCCTGCCAAAGGGGCTGGATCACATCCTGTTTGTGCTGGGGCTGTTTTTCCTATCAACCCGCCTGCGGCCATTATTGTGGCAGATCACTGCGTTCACGCTGGCGCATACAGTGACACTGGCCTTGGGCGCCATGGGCTGGGTGACGGTGCCCGCCTCGATTGTGGAGCCGCTGATCGCGGCCTCGATCACTTATGTGGCGGTCGAGAACATATTCACCTCGCACCTTAGCCGATGGCGGCCGATGATCATTTTCGGCTTTGGCTTGCTGCACGGATTGGGATTTGCATCAGTTCTGGGCGAATTCGGCATTCCGGACGATCAGTTTTTCCCCGCGCTGATTGCGTTTAATATCGGGGTGGAGTTTGGTCAGTTGACGGTGATTTCGCTGGCATTTCTGACCGTTGGAATGTGGTTTCGATTCAAGCCGTGGTACCGCCGCCGGATTAGCATTCCAGCGTCGCTGGCCATTGCTGCGGTTGGGGCATACTGGTTTGTCGAGCGGGTCTTCTTTTGATTAGGGATTGCGCCGCCTTACGGCGTCGCCCCAAGAGTTTTGTCCCTGCGGGCCAAAACGCTAATGCCTGCGGCGCGGATATTTATGGAACAGAAACGGGGAGGGGCATTTCTCTGATAAAGGGCTTGCACATCTTCATCAGCCTTTGTATATGCGCGACTTCAATCCCGTGAGGCGGGGCTGGGCTGATCGGGGAGAAATCCCGAAAGGTCCGCCGGTTGAGCATCTGCTCTATTCCCCCGCCCAAGGTACAAACCGGAAAAAAGGATATAAGCATGGCGCTTCCTGAATTTACTATGCGACAGCTACTAGAAGCTGGCGTACACTTTGGCCACCAGACACAACGCTGGAACCCTAAAATGGGTCCGTTCATCTACGGGGCCCGCAACGGCATTCACATCATGGATCTGACACAAACTGTTCCAATGCTGGATCAGGCATTGCAGGCTGTTCGTGATGTTGCTGCCAAAGGCGGACGCATTTTGTTCGTTGGCACCAAACGTCAGGCCGCTGGCCCCGTTGCTGATGCGGCTGAAAAATGTGCGCAATACTACATGAACCACCGTTGGCTGGGCGGCACGCTGACCAATTGGCAGACCATATCAAAATCGATCAAACGCCTGAAAGAGGCCGACGAACTGCTGGAAAGCGGTGCCGAAGGTCTGACCAAGAAAGAACGTCTGGGCGTTGAGCGCCAGCAGGCCAAACTGCAAGCCAGCCTTGGCGGCATCCGCGAAATGGGCAACCAGCCTGATCTGATTTTCGTCATTGATGTTCGCAAAGAAGATCTGGCGATTGCCGAAGCCAACAAGCTGGGCATTCCGGTTGTGGCTGTGGTTGATTCCAACTGCAACCCTGATGGCATCGACTACATCATCCCGGGCAACGACGATGCGGCGCGTGCGATTGCACTATATACTGATCTGGTGGCCCGTGCGGCGCTGGACGGCATGACCGCCCAAATGGGCGCTGCTGGTATTGATCTGGGTGCAATGGAAGAGGCACCGGTTGAAGAGGTGGTTGCTGAAGAAGCGCCCGCTAAAGAAGTTAAAGTAGAAAAAGCCAAGCCTGCTAAAGCCAAGAAAGCTCCGGCCAAGGCGAAAAAGGCTGCTGCTAAAGCGGACGACAAGGCTGGCGATGCCAAAGCGGACGAAGCCAAAGCCGAAGATGCTAAAGTCGAAGACGCACCAACTGAGGCTGAAGCCCCAAAAGAAGAAGCTGCAAAAAGCTAATTCTTTCGCGTAAAGATACAAGATCGGGTGCAGCATCGGTTGCACCCGCATCCCTAACATTCATTTCAGGAGATCCATGATGGCGATTACAGCTGCAATGGTAAAAGAACTGCGTGACAGCACAGGTGCTGGCATGATGGACGCAAAAAAAGCACTGGTTGAAAACGATGGTGACATGGAAGCTGCCGTTGACTGGCTGCGCACCAAGGGCCTCGCCAAGGCCGCCAAGAAATCCGGTCGCACTGCGGCTGAGGGTCTGGTTGCGGTCAGCGTTGACGGCGGCAAGGGTGTTGCGGTCGAGGTGAACTCGGAAACTGATTTTGTTGGCAAAAACGCTGATTTCCAGCAAATGGTTGGCGGCATTGCCGCTGTGGCGCTTGGCGTTGACAACATCGACGCGCTTAACGCGGCGGATATGGGGGGCAAATCGGTTGCCGAGGTCGTCACTGATAAGGTTGCTGTGATCGGCGAGAACATGTCTGTGCGCCGTATGACGGCGCTGACCGGTGATCAGGTTGTGTCCTACGTGCACAACGCTGTGACTGACGGCATGGGTAAAATCGGTGTGCTGGTTGCGCTGAAAGGCGACAACGAAGCGTTTGGCCGTCAAGTTGCGATGCACATCGCTGCGGTGAATCCTGCGTCCCTGTCCGAGGATGACCTGGATGCGGCTGTGGTCGAGCGTGAAAAATCGGTTTTGACCGAGCAAGCCCGCGAATCTGGCAAGCCCGAGCAAGTGATCGAAAAGATGATCGTTGGCCGAATGAAAAAGTTCCTGTCCGAAGTCACGCTTCTTGGCCAGTCCTTTGTCGTGAACCCTGATCTGACGGTTGCGGCAGCGGCAAAGGAAGCTGGCGTCGAGATCACCGGTTTTGCCCGTCTTGAAGTGGGTGAGGGGATCGAGAAGAAAGAGGAAGATTTTGCAGCCGAAGTTGCGAAAATGAACAGCTAGAACCTTTAGCATTATTACGATTAACGGCCTTTGCGGTAATACCGCAGAGGCCGTTTTCGTTTATAGCGCTTTGCATTTAATGTGAGGCTATAAGTATCGGAATTCGCTCACTCTTGGGGTGAATTCCGATACAGGTTAAATGCAAATTGCTTTAGGCATAAAAAAACGGTGCGATCCGGGCAAGGATCACACCGTTTTTTCCGTATTGCGTCCTCCTAATGGGGATGAGGACAGGACGCGGTATTAGGTGTTGGCCAGGCAAAGCATTATTCTTCCCCTGACCAACTCCGGTTTCCCGGACAAACCAGCTAGCCATGCAATCACATGGGGTCTGATCTGAAGTTCCCTGGCAAAATGCCACCACTCACGGAACATGTTTAGAATGCACGTTACCCTTACGTAAAGAAAGTATGGGATTCCTTACCTATCCAAAAGGACAGGTTTTTCGGGGGGTTAGGCCTCGAGAAGGAATATCTGGTTCTGGAATGATGCCTTTAACACCGCTTGAGCAGTGGTATCCACATCCAGCGCCTCGCGGGCCAGCCGCAAATGTTTTTCCACTGTTGCAGACGTCAGCCCCATAATGGTGGCAATATCCTGCATGGTTTTGCCATCGCCCACCCATTCCAGAACCTCGCGTTGGCGGCTGGTCAGGGCGCGGCGCGAACTGGCGTAGGGCAGGCTGATAATTTTCAAATGAACAACATTGCTGATCACCGAAATTTCCTGACCGTGCTTTTCCCAAATCGCATCGATATCGCTTTGTGTAAGGCCTGCTTTGCCCGCTATAGCGATCCCGCCCTTGGTGCGGGCTGTGCTGGATTTGAAACTAATGGTGTATCCAGCAGTTATTCCCTTTGCCCGGTTCAGCGCAATCACCTTGCGCTCGCTTTCGGTAAAGGCATCCAGATCAACCAGTTGATTCATCCAGCTCCAGCTGCACGCGCCAGTGTTTTCCAAGGTCCAGCGCATCATCGGCGCGTGGTAATACAGGCCCGTGTCGACATATTCTTTGACGTAATCCGCCTCATAGTTGGTCAGAATTAGCGAATCCAGAATATCACCCAGAGATGTTGCTGTTTTGAAGCGGGTAAACCCGTATAACAACCGGTCAAAGCCGAATTCGGCCATTTTTTCAGTATACAGCGCCCATAAATCCTCGACCGAATCCGCGTCACAAACACTCTCTAGAAAAGCTGTAGTCATGTTGCATGCCCCAGATAGGACAGCATCGCATCTATCGCCAAATTGTATCCGTCAGGACCAAATCCGCAGATTTGCCCCACAGCAACCGGTGCGATGTATGATTTATGCCGGAATTCCTCGCGGGCATGGATGTTTGACAGGTGCAGCTCGACCACCGGCACCTCAACCGACGCAATCGCATCCATCAAGGCGACAGAGGTGTGCGTATAGGCGCCCGCATTCAGGATAATCCCGTCATGGGTGCCGCGCGCCGCCTGTATGGCATCCACCAGTTCACCTTCGTGATTGGACTGCAAGCAAGTGACGTCGCAACCACAATCCTTGGCCTTGGCTGCGCACATGGCTTCGACCTCGGCCAAAGTGGTTTTGCCGTAGACTTCGGGTTGACGTGTGCCAAGCAGATTCAGGTTTGGCCCGTTCAGTATAAGTAATGATGTCATCTGTTGCCCCAGATTGAAGAGTTCATAATATGAAATCTGCGTTAACCAATCAAGCAATAGTATTTTTGCTTTTGATTTCAATTCTCTGTGTTACAAGAAAATCATACAAACGGGGCAGGGCATGGGCATCCAGAACAGCTATGATGTGGTGATCATTGGCGGCGCCGTGATGGGCAGTTCGGCCGCGTTTTGGCTGTCACGGATGGATCCAGACCTGCGGGTGTTGGTGATCGAGCCTGATCCGGGGTACAGCCGGTCCTCGACAGCACTTTCTGTGGCCTCGATCAGGCAACAATTCACCACTTCTGTTAACGTTAATATTTCACGCTTTGGCATTGAATTCATTAAGAATATTGAATCATATCTAGGGCAGGCTGGTGATGTGGCCTCGCTTGGGTTTCAGGAAAACGGGTACCTGTTTCTGGCGGGCAGCACCGCCAGCGAAGCCACGATGCGCGAAGCCTGCGAAATGCAACGTGCGCATGGGGCACACACGCAATTGCTAGACCCTGAGGCGTTAAAGACGCGGTTTGACTGGCTGAATGTGGATGATATCCGTTTGGCCAGCTTTGGTCCGCAAGATGAAGGCTGGTTTGACAACATGAGCCTTCTGGGCGGTTTAAAAAAGGCGGCGATTGCCCAAGGGGTAAGCTATATTAAGGATCGCGTGGTTGCATTGGGCCATGACGCTGGCCAGATCAAAACGGTTACTTTGGCGGGATTCGGCGCGATTTCAGCGGGTCATGTGGTTAGTTCGGCTGGAACCTCGGCCAATGGCATTATGCAAATGTTGGGTGGTAAATTGCCCGTAGAGGCCCGTAAACGCACAGTTTTTATGATTGACGCCCCGAATGCAATCCATCCTGACGCCCCCTTAATGGTGTGTCACAGCGGATTTTACCTGCGACCTGAACACAAGCACTGGATATGCGCCATCGTGCCGGATGACGATCACGTTGCTGATCCGGACGATTTTGAGCCCGATCTGGCGATGTTCGAGGATGTGATCTGGCCCAAACTATATGAACGCGCACCAGGATTTGACGCGGTTAAGGTTCTGTCAGCCTGGGCGGGGCATTATGCCTATAATACACTGGATCAGAACGCGATCATTGGCGCACATCCCAATTGGCGTAACCTGTTTCTAATGAACGGATTTAGCGGCCACGGGTTGCAACAAGCACCAGCCGTTGGTCGCGGCATTGCTGAGTTGATCCTGAGTGGCACGTATCAAACGATTGATCTGTCGGACCTGAGTGTGGAGCGAATACTGGGTAATATACCATTTTTCGAAAAGGCTATTGTGTAAAGGTATGTATCGTAAGTTGTAGTTATATAATAATAAAGTCAAATTTTTAATATATTATAATAGCAACATAATACTGATTATGCGTATTTTAAATCTATACAGGTACATGTAAAAACCCCTTTAAGAATGCAACTCGTATTGTCGTGTTTCCAGGATAATTGCCCCCTATCAAACCAGAAGCGCAAGTTTGGCAATGTTGAGGAAATGCCATTCAAATCGATCATAAGTCGCGCGGTGCATCAGTTCTCTGAATTTGGACATTATTGATGCGCCCGTTTCAAACCCGAACGTTTCAAAATCCTCCTCCAACAACAGATCACGGTTGCCATTGATTTTTTTGCTAGATCGCATGGAGCACCGTAACTGCTTTTGCAATAGAACACCTGTATTACTGTCATAGTTTCTGGGTTTTTGAGAAGTGCATAAAAGCGCATTCCAAGAGTGGCTATATTGCCCCCTACCCGCAACAAGCCCTGAGTAAACTGGATTTAATTGCGGCTATTGGTCGGTAATAAATACCACAATTCAGAAGGGATAGTTCTGACTGTACGGGACTGGCCGCGTTTACTGCTCGTTGTCAAAAAGCAGCCCGATACCGTGCTGGCGCAACTCGTTTCCCGCACGTTCCAGTATCAGGCAATCCACCCCGTGCTTTTGGGCAAATACGCGCCCTTTGGTCACCCCTAATACCAGAATGGAAGTGGCCATTGCGTCCGCTGTCATACCATCGGCAGCCACGACAGTGACACCAGCAATACCAGGCTGTGCCGGGCCACCCATGCGGCGGTCCATCGTGTGGGAAAAACGGGTCTGGCTGACCTCGACCCAGTGACGGTAATCGCCTGATGTGGCCACTGCCGCATCCTGCAATTCCAGCATTGATAGCGGCAGGCGGGCGTCATAAGCGGGTTTTTCGATCACCACGGTCCACGGAGTGCTGTCGGGTTGCACGCCTTTGGCGCGCAATTCCCCGTCTAGTGCCACAAGGGCCGAGGGGATGGCGAAATCATCGCAAACCTGCATCATCCGGTCCACGCCATAGCCTTTGGCGATGCCGGACAGATCCAGCGCCAGCGGGGCCAGTTTGCGGGCGCGAGGGGCGCATTTGTCCAGTTCCAGAACCTCGTGCGCGGGGCGGCGGAGTTGCCCCAGATTGGCCCGGATTACGGTTTCGTCGGCGTTGTCAACCCCAAAGCCCCAGGCGTTGACCAGATCACCCAGCCCGATGTCGAACGCCCCGTCCGAGCTCTGACCGATTTCCAGCCCGCGCACCAGCACCTGCATCAGTTCGGGCGGGGTTTCCACCCAGTCCCCGACCGGTGCCGCGTTCAGACGCATCAGATCACTGTCGGCTTTCCATGTGGACAACTGCGCATCCACCTGTGCTACGGCAGCGGTCAGTGCTACTTCTACGGCGGCAGCGTCAATCCCGTAAGGCAAGCCCAGATCGGCACGCCAGTGGGTGCCCATTACCGGGCCACCCATTTTGATGTGGGTCAGTTCAATAGACATCTTCGGCGTATCTCCCCTGCTCTTTTAACCGGACCGGACACAGCCCGTGCGGGGTTAGCATATCATGCAGGGCTTGGGATACTCCGGCCGCCATTTCACGCCCGCCACAAACTAGAATCTGCGCGCCATCCTCGATCAGGCCGGTGATTTTTGCGGCGTCGCGGCGCAGGATGTCCTGCACATAGGCGCGATGATCGGTGCGCGAGGTGGCGATATTGACGGTTTCCAGATGGCCACTGTCCTGCCATGTCAGCATTTCCTCGCCATAGAACAGATCGGACGCCTCGTGCCGGATACCGAAATACAAGTGCATCGGGCGTTGTTTGGTGTTGGCGCGGGCAAAACCTGCCAGCGGGCCGATGCCGGTTCCGGCCCCGATCAGGATCACCGGCTTTTTGTTGCGGGCAGGCCGGAAATCGGGGTTGGGACGGATGAAGGCGGTGATGTTTTCACCGATCTGCAAATCCAGTAACTGCCCCGAACACAAACCCTGCGCATGTTTCTTGACGCAAATCTCAACAAAACCGTCACGGGTGCCGCTGGCCAGCGAATAAAGCCGCGCAATGTCAGAACCCTGCGGAAGAATTCCCAGCAGATCACCGGCCTGAAAGCGTTTCCAGCTACGGCCGCGCAACCGGTCCAGCAAACCGGTGCGGGGTATGGCAAAGCGCAGGATCGCAGTGGGGGCCTGCACCTCCTGGCCGTATTCGCGGCGTGAAATCAGGGTCAAATGTCGGGTTCTGGGCTGTGCGGGTTTGTGAACCATCTCCAGATCAAGGCCCAGTGCCTGCCCCAGCGCCCTGCCCCAGCGGGCAAAATCCTGTGGCGATTGCTGGTCAACCGTATCCATCGGGATCAGTTGATCCCAGCCCTTTTCGGCAACCTGTTCAACCACTTGCTGTGCAAAGGCGCAATAGGCAGGGAATTGGCGATCACCAAAACCCAGGACGGCCAGCTTGGCTGCAGGGGCGGTTTTCAGTGCAATCAGCCGGTCCATAAATCCATTGGCCGAGGCCGGTGACACACCATCGCCATAGGTGGCTGCCAGCAGGATGATCCGTTTGGCGGATGTATATCTGGCCGGATCAAAGCGCGACATTGGCGCGGTGTGAACCGAATGGCCCTGTGCCATTAGTGCGTCTTGCAAAGTGGCCGCAAAGCCCCATGTGCTGCCCCCTTCGGACCCAACAAGGATCACGGTATCGGCCTGTTTGGCGGGCACATTTTTGGGCATTTTCGGACGGGCACGCCGCGCGGCCCACCACATGACCACACCGGTTGTCGCCATGACCGGCACACCCAGAACCATCAGGCCCATGATCAGCCCCAGCCCCCACGCGCCCTGCCCCGTGTGCAGCATATAGATGAATTCGAACACCTGCTGCCATGCGCCAAGCGGTTGCCATGCCAGCATTTCACCAGTGCCCTGATCAACATAGCCTTCGCCACTGTCGGTGGCGATGGTATAGACATCGGTCGGATCACCGACATAGGGAAAGGTCAGATCACGCAACTGGCTGACGGGAATGGCCGCTAGGGCGGGCATATTGGCTGGATTCAGACCCATTTCACTGCTGACTTTGGCGGGAAAATCGGGAGTAGTGTTTTCCTGCGGCAAAACCTCGAATGTATTGGCCACCATGTAAAGCGAGGTCACCGAGGCCATAATCAGCCCCGCCGCCGTAATGCGGCCGACTTCCACATGCAGACGACCGGTCAGCGGGCCGCGGGTGCGGGCAAAGAACTGTCGCCAGCCGCCCATGCGCCGCGCCACCAGAAACAGCCCCGAGATTGACAGGAACAGCATGGCCAGCGCACCGGCAGCGGCGGTCAAGCGACCACTATCCCCCAGCAACAGCGAACGGTGCAGGCTGGTCAGCCATTGCACAACAGGAGAGGTTTCATAGTCGGCGACACCCTTGCCGGTGGCGGGATCAACCACCACCGCACCGGCAACATCACCTTCAAAGTAATAGGCGGTGATGCGTCCCGAGGGCGCGCGTTTGATTTGCTCGACCCCCGGATAATTTGTGGATACCCGTGCCGCTAGATCGGCCACGTTCTGGCTGGTCTCGGTTATGGCTGGGGCCTGTAGTTTGTTCCATGCGGGAATAACCGAAAGGGTCACACCGCTGATGGCTAAAACCAGCACCAGAACGGTGGCAAACTGACCGGCGTATTTATGCAGGGAACGAAGCATCACGGGGATCCTTATCACGAGGTATCGGGATTATTTGAAGGTAAAGCTGCTGATGTAACGCTTGCCGCGTACGGCTTTGCCGGCATTGGAACGGGTCAGCGGGACCACAACGTCATTGGCCACTTCGCGCCCATTCTCGACCGAACTATCGATGTGCAGCTTATAGCCCGCATCAAACAGCGCATCCGACACATCCAGAGTGACTTTCAGCGTTCGACCCGCGCCAACGCTGGCACCGGTGATGCCACGCACCTGCCCCAGATCACCGCGCGTGGCGCGATGCCAGCCGAGAAGGTGCTTGTAATATTTCGACTTGCCACCGGCCATCCACAAGGTGCCTTTGTAAGCGCCGCTTTTGTCGGTGACATAGATCGCCAGATAGGCACCGGGTCCGCGATAGGTTTTCATCTGCGCGGTAAAGGTAACGGGCTTGGCGGCAACGGCAACCGGGGCGGCGATTGCGGTGGTCAGGGCCAGTACGGATAGTAGAGTTTTCATTTTCATAGTCTCCAGGTTTCGTTTTCTTGCATTCGTTTTGCGGCCCCTGCCTGACCCTTACCTGACACTTTGAAAAAAACTGCTTCAGGTTGCTGTCAGCTTTGGGGGGTGCAAAAAATCAGCCCCGCTCTTGTGGATAAGAGACGGGCCAAGGGACGTTCTGTGAATAAACGCGGGGGACGTTAGGAAATGTCGCCGAGATCTGCGGCAAGCTTTTGGCCGGTGACCATAGCGCGTGCCAGGTTTTCCTTGTGGTGTCTGCTGGCGTAAATCACGCCGACCACATGCAGAAAAATTAGCAGCAACAGAAGGTTGGTTAAAACCTCGTGGATGTCTTTCATGGCCTGCTCTTCGCCTTCTCCGTATTCGTATTGATCGTCATCATCCGAATTTGCAAAGGCTGGGGCAACAAAGGATGGCATTTCAGGTAGCATCGCCATGCGCTCAGGCTCGACCAGCAACCAGCCAGTAACGCCGGTGGCCGCCGTTGTTGCCAATAGGGCAACCACCATTACGGCCCCCAAAGGGTTATGCCCGATATAACGCTTTTCGCGCTTGTTCAGCATATCCTTGGTATAGCAAATCACCTCTTGCGGGGCGCGAATGAACTGGGTGAAGCGGGCATAGCGGGGGCCGATCACACCCCAGATCAGACGAAATCCGATCAGGCCAAGGGCAACGTAGCCAAACCATTCATGCCAGATTTTGCTTTCCTCACTGGTCAGCCATGCAATTGCGATAGTGGCGACAAGGCTCCAGTGGAACAGCCGCAGCAGGGGATCCCATACTTTGATCATTGTGTAATTACCTTTGGTTTACAGTCTGGTTCAAGCAGACGGTTATGGGGGACTGAATGGCATCATTTTACTGGGTTGTTGCCTTCGTCTTCATTGTCATCATCATCTCTACGGTCTTCGTATTCCATTTTGATCACGTCCAAAGTTTTCGGATCAATCGTAACTTCGATTTTACGACCCGAGGCATCATAACCCTTGATCTCGTAACAACCGTCATCAATCTTGACGCGGCGCACGTTCCAGCCCTTTGCCTCGGCCATGTTGCGCACTGCTTCGCGGGTTTGCCATTTTGACATCGGCACATAGCAGTCATCACTATCGGCATAGGCAAGCGTGCCAACCGAAAGGATGGCTAGAACACTGGCTAGTAATAATGATTTATTCATTTTCCATCTCCCGCTTCGGGTTTTGTTACCTGCTTTATGCGCGTGCTTCCTGACGCCAACCTGAATGATATATTCTTTTCTGCTTCAGGTGGCTGTCAGCTTTGTGCAAGATAGAGGGGCGCGGGCATATTATTGGCAGGACAACCGATGCGGGTTGTATTGATCGAGGATGATACGGTGCTGGGTGCAGGCGTGCGCGACCAGATCAAGGCCGAAGGCCATTCGGTCGACTGGGTCACACGGCTGGACGAGGCGGGTGAATATCTGGCCAGTGCCGCCTATGATCTGGTGCTGCTGGACCTGATGCTTCCTGATGGGCGTGGGCTGCCGTTTTTGCGCGAATTGCGCGGGCGGGGTGATGTCACGCCGGTGATCATCCTGACCGCGCTGGACCAGATCAGCGACCGGATCGAGGGGCTGAATGCGGGGGCAGATGATTACATGGTCAAACCGTTTGATCTGTCTGAACTTTCGGCGCGGCTGGCGGCGGTGGCGCGGCGCTATTCCGGCAACCCGAATCCGCTGATAACCATCGGTAATCTGGAAATTGATCTGGCTGCCAAATCGGTGCGTCGCGATGGAAAACCAGTCAGGTTGACCGCGCGCGAATGGGTGTTGTTTGAAGCTTTTGTCCAGCGCCCGGGGCAGATATTGTCCAAGGCCCAGTTGGAAGAACGGCTCTATGCCTTTGATACCGAAGTCGAAAGCAACACCATCGAAGTCCACGTTAGCCGCCTGCGCAAGAAACTGGACAAGGGCACCATCGAAACCGTGCGCGGCATGGGTTACCGACTGGGAGGGGCAGCATGAGGCTGCCTTCCTCCCTCCAGGCACGGCTGGCGCTGGCGATCGGGCTGGGGGTGGCGGTTCTGTGGATCGCAACCTCGCTGATCACAGCGGCCACCCTCCGCAGTGAAATCGACGAAGTCTTTGACAGCGCGCTTCAGGAAACCGCCCAACGCATCCTGCCGCTGGCCGTTCAGGATATATTCGAACGCGAAGATGATGGCACCGAACAACTGATCACTACTCTACGTGAACACGACGAATTCCTGACCTATGTTGTGCGCAACAAGGCAGGGCGGGTGCTGTTACGTTCGCATGATGCCGATATTCGCGATTTTCCGCCTTATGCCGAAAAAGGCCTTGTGCAAACGGCGACCCATCGGTTGTATTACGATGCGGCCCTTGGTGGGGAATTCAACATCGCCATTGCCGAACCACTGGACCACCGCGCCGAAGTGTCACGCGAAACCCTGATGGCGCTGGGCCTGCCGCTGTTTATCCTGCTGCCGTTGACACTGGGCGGGATCTGGTTGCTGGTGCGCATGATGCTGCGCCCCTTGCGCGGGTTTCGCGCTGGGGTGGCCAGCCGTGATGGCAATGACCTGACGCCGGTTGATACTGGCGATTTACCCGATGAAATTACCCCCGTGGCCGAAGCGGTGAACGCCTTGCTGGCTCGCCTGCAACGCACGCTGGCGGCGGAACGCAGCTTTGCTGCCAACGCGGCCCATGAACTGCGCACACCTGTTGCCGCCGCGCTGGCCCAAACACAGCGGCTGAGCGCGGAAACTGGCGAGGACGGCACACGCAAGCGGGCTGGCGACATCGAAGCATCGCTGAAACGTCTGAACCGCCTGTCGGAAAAACTGATGCAGATGGCACGGGCCGAGGGGGCGAACCTATTGACCGATACGCCGCATGATCTGGCCGTAGTGCTGCGGATGGTTGCGGATGATCTGGCACACACCGATAGAGGAAACCGGCTGCTGATGGATCTGCCACCTGAACCGATTATGTCACGGATTGACGCGGATGCCTTTGCCATTGCCGCCCGCAACCTGCTGGAAAACGCCCTACGCCACGGGGATGCAAATTCACCTGTAAACGTCACACTTAAACCGAATGGCACGCTGCAAGTTGTAAACGCCGGCCCTGTCATTCCACCCGAAATACTGCGCGACCTCACCCAACGCTTTGCCCGTGGAAATAGCAACGCACATGGCAGCGGGTTGGGATTGGCTATTGTGCGAACGATTGTCAAAGGGATTGACGGAAATCTGGAGATTTCATCGCCTGCAACAGGGCGCAAGGATGGGGTTCAGGTGGTGGTGTATCCGCCCGGCATCTTACCTTAAACTGGATTCATGACGAACCGAGGGAGACTTAATGTTGTTTCTATACTCAAATCCAATTCGTTGGTATGATCATGAATGAAGCTGGCATTGGCTCTTAAGAGCAAACTGGTTACGGTGGGGGGCGAGGTAATCCCCCCGAAAATTAGTGGTGTTCACGCGTAGAATTTTCTCGGCATAATATCTGAGGAGATTTTTGATGAAGAGGCGTCATCGCAAGGTTTGTTCGCTGAGTAAGGCTAAGAAGGAATGTTTGGTGAACTAGGTTTACTTTATGCCCTTAATACTTTGCGGGATACCGGTCACATTTGAAGTGCTAATACTGACAGACATTTACCGGTGAATATTAGTTTTCTTGTTATTTTCGATGATGAAAACAATGATCGCACGATACTGATCTTGAGGCGCGTGGTTCAAGACACCAAAATTTCCACGGCTTAAAGCAAGCATGTTATTCCCATGGCGGCGTATAAAAAGATGCTTTGATCCGATCCATTACAACAGTGGTTTTAAAACCCTTTATGTCAGGGTTGTCATACAAAAATTCCCGCGTGAATGCCTCGTATTCATTCATGTCTTTGGCGCTGATAATCAAAACAAAGTCGGTGTCGCCGGTTACGTAATAGGCGCTCATCACCACAGGTTCGTTACGCACAGAATTTTTGAAGTGGTCAATGATATCTGAGCGCTCACGTTCCAACTGAACAAAGATCATCATGATGAGCGGCCGCCCAACCGCAACGCTGGAGACAATTGAAACATCACCCTCGATAATTTTGTCATGGCGCAGCCGGTTCAGGCGGCGCTGCGTTGATGTGGGCGACAGGCCGATCTTTTCCGATAGTTGGGCCGAAGTAAGCTGATTATTCAACTGTACCTCGTGAAGTATTTTCCTGTCCAAGGCGTCAAGGTCGCGCATAATATTCAATCTGTGTCTGTATTTGCCAAAGGTAAGCGATTTTTTCAAAATAACGCATAATTTATGCGTGCCGGATTATTATAATGTGCCAATAGAAAACACCACCCTAAACAATCGGAAACTCTTAATGAACATCTGTGCCTCAAACCTTGGGAGAGCCGCGTTGAGCCGCCTTAAAAACCCGGCATTGCTGGTGGGAAAATGCTATGTTGGGGGCGCATGGATCAAGGGCGCAAACGTGGCAGAGGTGATCGACCCTGCAACAGGCTTGCCGATTTTTGAGGTGACGCAATGTGGGGTGGAGGTGGTTGAAACCTGCATAGGCCACGCGCAGGATGCTCAGGCGGGTTGGCAAGCGCTTATGCCGGTGGAGCGCGGCCACATCTTGCGTAAATGGGCCGCTTTGATCCGTGAAAATGCGCCCGATTTGGCGGTTATCATCACGGTTGAGCAGGGAAAACCACTGGCTGAATCTCTGGGTGAGGTCGACTACGGCGCAGGCTTTCTGGATTGGTTCGCCGCCGAGGGCGAACGCGCCTTGGGCCAGACGGTTCCGGCCCACAAACCCGGCATGTTCGCAACCAATTATGCCCAGCCGGTTGGGATTTCACTGGCGATTACGCCGTGGAATTTTCCGTTGGCGATGATTGCGCGCAAGGCCGGGGCGGCGCTGGCGGCAGGCTGCCCGATGATCGTAAAGCCAGCCGGAGAAACGCCGCTTACAGCAAACGCCTTGGCGGTTCTTGCTGGGCAGGCGGGCATTCCGGGCGGCATATTTCAGGTCATCCACGGAAATGCGCCAACGCTTTGTGCGGCTTTGTTGAAGCGTCCTGAAATTCGGGCATTATCGTTTACAGGTTCTACACGCGTCGGCCATATCCTGCTGTCACAGGCGGCGAAAACGGTCAAGCGATGCTCGATGGAGCTTGGCGGCAACGCACCATTTATTGTGTTTGAGGATGCCGATTTGGACGCGGCCGTCACCGGTTGCATGAGTGCAAAGTTTGCTACTTCGGGGCAAGATTGTCTGGCCGCCAACCGCACCTACGTACACGAATCTCTGCATGACGCGTTCGTTACAAAGCTGGCCAAACACATGGCCGGGCTGCGGGTTGGCAACGGGTTGGACGAGGCCTCGGATATCGGGCCAATGACCATCGCGGCAACCCAAGCGGCCTGCGCGCGTTGTGTCAATGCGGCCCTAAAAGCTGGCGCGAAAATCAATGCCGGCAATGCTCCGGTCAAGGACGGCACGTTTTTTGTCCCCCCCGTGTTGCTGACAAATGTTACCGACGATATGGACATTGCCCGTCTGGAAATGTTTGCACCTATCGTTTCGGTGCTGCGTTTCAGCGATGCGCGCGATGTGATCACGCGCGCCAATAACACCGAAATGGGGCTTGCGGCTTATGTCTATACACAATCGATGAATACCGCCCTTTGGGCCTCAAACGCGCTGGAATATGGGATGGTTGCGGTGAACACACCGTCATTTACCGGCCCGCCTTTGCCGTTTGGTGGCTGGAAACAGTCGGGTTTGGGCCGTGAGGGGTCAACCCTCGGGATTAATGAATATCTGGAAAACAAGAATGTCAGTTTTGGCGGCTTGCCATCCTTTGCTATAGCCGCTGAATGATCACGACCAAAGGAAACACACATATGCCCCGGCCCTTCTCTTCCGCCGAATACCAAGCCCGCCTGACCAAAACCCGTGCCGCCATGGATAAGGCGGGGTGCGAGGTGCTGATCGTCACCGACCCTGCCAGCATGGCGTGGTTAACGGGGTATGACGGCTGGTCGTTTTATGTGCATCAGGCGGTGATTATCGGC
>NZ_JBSMEZ010000035.1:0-15602 GCF_056498605.1 Profundibacter sp. | reverse complement strand
CGCCCTGCCCATTCCCCGCATAGTTTCCGCCGCACTGAAACGACCAGTTTCAAAAGCGCGGAGAGGTGCCAGAGTGGTCGAATGGGACGGTTTCGAAAACCGTTGAGCCTTCACGGGTTCCCAGGGTTCGAATCCCTGTCTCTCCGCCACTTTAAGTCTCACGACGCGCAGCACCTTCGACGGTGCGGGTTAGCCGTCGGCAATATCCAATCAGATTATTTTGACATCTTCGTGTTGGTTTTGGATAACCCATTTCATCTTACACGATTTACTAACGTCATCTGCGCTTGCGACCCAACATCCCTTTTGAGGGCTCATAAGCGTATATGGCGGCCCCGAGGAATGTGGCCGTCGCGCCCAATACGACCACCAGCGCAAGCCAGTTGATCTGCCCGCGCAATGTACCCCCAACTTAGGGCTGTTGTCTGTTTTATGATCCCCACTTGATCGAAAACAACAACACAGCATAGGATCAAATGAAGGGGGGCGATGTGGAGAAGTCACGGCAACACCTTGCGGCGTGGCAATCACGCGGCGAAATTGTTCTGGCGCTGGTGATTGCACTGGATGTTTCCGCCAGCGTTACCGAGCATGAATACAATCTTATGCGCCACGGCGTTGCAAATGCATTGAAGACATCAAAAGTCGCAACTGCAATCGGGTCCGGCACACACGGGGCCATCGCCCTCAGCATCCTGCAATGGTCTGGATTTCAGGAACAGGATATCAAAATTGACTGGACATATATTTCCAGCCGCAATGACCTTTCCGATTATTTCCAGCCGCAATGACCTTTCCGATCTGGCTGGCAAAACCAACAAAATGCCGCGTCGCTATGTTGGGGGCGCAACAGATATTGGCGGGATGATTGATTTCGCTAAAGACATGATCACCTCGGCCCCGTTTCATAGCCCGCGAAAGGTTATCGACATTGCTGGCGACGGGACAAACAATGTCAATCATTCCCCCAGAATTGACAGTGACGCGGCGGTCGCTATCGGGATAACCATTAACGGCCTTGCGGTGACCAATAAAACCGATGATCTGGCCCTGTACTACGCTGATTTTGTAATAGGTGGACGCAGCGCTTTTGTTGAAAAAGCAGACGACTATACCGGTTTCGAGCACGCGATGCTGCGCAAACTGGTCAGGGAAATCCAAACCTTGTTCACTTAGGGGGCTAGATAATCGCGCCGCGCACCTTGGCTGAAACCCATTCCGAAATCACCACCGCCAGCAGGATCACCAGCAGGATCAGGCTGACCTGTGGCCATGCCAGCGTGTTCAGGGAGGATGACAATTGCAAGCCAATGCCGCCTGCCCCGACCAGCCCCAGAACGGTGCTTTCGCGGATGTTGATGTCCCAACGAAACACTGCAATGCCTGCCAGTGCCGGCATAATTTGCGGCATGATGCCATAGGCCATGACCTGCCAGCGGCTCGCGCCTGTGGCGGTGATCGCCTCGACCTGCACAACGTTGATTTCCTCGATCGCTTCATATAGCAGCTTGGCACAAAACCCGATGGACCGGATTGAAATCGCCACGACCCCCGCGAACACACCGGGGCCGATGATCGCTATCAGCAACAGCGCCCAGATCAGCGAGTTGATAGACCGCGTGCCAACGATGATCAGCAGCGCGATGGGTCGGATGAACAGGCGCGACGGCGTGGTGTTGCTGGCCGCCAGAAACGCCACTGGAATGGCCATAATCAAGGCGAAAACGGTGCCCAATGTGGCAATGTTCAGCGTGTCCCAGATCGGCCCCCACAGTTTTTCCATATAGGACCAACGCGGCGGGGTGGCGCGCCCGAATATGTCATCGGCAATACGTGGCGCATCCCAGACGAAAAACCACGTCGTGGCCTCTGAAATATAGTTCCAGCACCACAGGAATACGGCAACGCCCAGCAGCCAACCGAACCAGCGCACCATGCTTTGACCTGTGGTACGGCGACGCCAGACAGCTTGTCCGTTTTGATCAATCACTGGCATTACTGCACCCTCGCCCTGATAATACCGGACAGGTATTCGAGCCCCATCACGATCACGATAATAATCAGCAGGATCGCCGCCGCTGTGTCGTATTCATAGCGATCAAACGCGGTGTTCAGCGTGGCACCGATGCCCCCTGCCCCGACCAGCCCCAGAATGGCAGATTCGCGGAAATTAATGTCGATGCGATACATCGACAACCCAATCAGGCGCGGCATAATTTGCGGCTGGATGCCGTAGTTGATCCACTGCGTCCAGTTTGATCCAGTGGCGCGCACCGCTTCGGCCTGGCTTTTGTTGATGGTTTCGATTTCTTCGGCCAGCAATTTGGACAAGAACCCGATGGTGGCAAAACTTAGCGTCAGAAAACCGGCCAGCGGGCCAAACCCGAAAATCGCCACCAGCAGGATCGCCACGATGATTTCCTGCAAGGAACGCGACACCGCAATGATACCGCGACAGACCAAATAGACCGGCATCGGCGATATGTTTCGCGCCGCCCCCAGACCAATCGGGATTGAAATCAGGATGCCCACCACGGATGATGTCACCGTCATAATAATGCTCTCGGTCATACCTTCTTTGATGTCGGTCCAGCGGGAAATGAAATCAGGACTAAAGAACGACGCGACAAAGGCCGCGCCGCGATCCAGCCCCTCATAGACCCGCGACCAGTTCACATCGATCGAATATATCGCGGCAATGAAATACAGCCCAGCACCAATGATCAGCAGCCAGCGCAGCCATGCCCGTTTAACAAACGGCGGCTTTTTCCACTTGTTGCCCACAAGAACGCCAAGTTCGGTGCTCATGTCCGCGTTCATTCGTCTGCCCCGTCATCGTCTTCTTCGTCAACTTCCTCAATCGTTTCGGCCCAGTCTTCTTCGCCATAGATTGAGGTCAGAACATCCGGCGTCAACTCATCGGGCGAGCCGTCAAAGGCGATGGCCCCCGCCGTCAGCCCGATCACGCGCGACACAAACATCTGCGCCAGCGCAACATCGTGAATGTTGATAATCGCGGCCAGGCCCCGCTCGTCACACAGCTCACAAATCAGCCGCATGATCTGGCGGGATGTTTTTGGGTCCAGTGATGCTGTGGGTTCATCCACCAGCAACAACGCCGGATCCTGAATGAGCGCTCGTGCAATCCCGACCCGTTGGCGTTGCCCGCCAGACAGCTCGTCAGCGCGTTTGTCGGCCATATGCAGCAGGCCAACACGATCCAGCAACCGAAATGCCTCGTCCACGTCGGATTGCGGGAATTTACGCAGGAAACTGCGCCAGAACCCAACATAGCCCAACCGGCCAGACAGCACGTTTTCCATCACTGTCAGGCGTTCAACCAGCGCGTATTCCTGAAATATCATCCCCATGCGGCGACGCGCGCGGCGCAGGCCTGCGGATTTAAGCGAGGTCAGTTCAACATCACCTAGAAATGCCTTGCCGCTGGTCGGGTCAACCAGACGATTAACGCAGCGGATCAATGTAGATTTGCCAGCACCAGACGGGCCAATCAGCGCCAGAACCTGCCCTGCAGGTATTTCCAGCGTCACCGCCTTTAGCGCCTGATCCCCAGTCTTATACGTCTTTGTCAGCTGTTCCAGCTTCAGCATTTCCCGCCCCTGATTTAGGTATTATTATAGCGACGGCCACCTTAAGTAGCCGCCGCAATTCGTTTACTTCAAACGATTATTCGCAAGCGTAAGAAATACCGTTCGCTGTATCGATTTTGCGGATCACGTCCCAGAATTCCTTATAGGTCATCGGGATGAACTGCGCTTCTTTGGATTTCGAGAATTCTTCTTGCAAGGATGTGCCTTCCCAATCAAAGCTAAAGAACGCATCTTTAATAGAAGCCTGAAGTTCAGGTGTCAGGTTGTAAACCGTGCCAAACCCCGTTGTCGGGAATGTTTGTGATTTATAGATTGTCACCACCTGATCGGCCGAAATTACACCGCGGCTGACCATACGGTCACGCACAGAGTTGGCAATTGAAGCCGCCATATAGTCTTTGTTGGCCACGCCGAGGATAGAGTTATCATGCTTGCCGGAATAGACTGGTTCAAAATCACGATCAGGCAACATATCAAAGTCGGATTTCAGGATCGCCGATGGTGCTTTGAAGCCCGAGTTGGATGTCGGCGACGTAAAGGCCAACTGGCCCCCTTTGATGTCTTCAACCTTTTCAATGCCGGAACCAGGGTAGGTCAGGATTTCCATTTCGTAACCAAAGCTGCCGTCTTCTTTTGCCATAATAGTGAATGGGCTAAATCCTGCACAGTTTACAGCCAGCGGGTTGGACCCCGTGTTAAAACCTGCAATATGCAAACGACCTGAACGCATCGCCTCGATTTGGGCTGCGTTGGACTGAACTGGAAAAAATACCACTTTCTTGCCGGTTTTTTCTTCCAGATATGTCAGGAAATCGGACCATGCTTCTTTATAGACAGCTGGGTCTTCAACCGGAGTATAGGCAAAGATCAGTGTATCGGGGTCAAGCAGCATGCTTGGATCGGTCGGCGTGTCGGCAATCAGGTCACCATTGGTGTCACAGAACCGTTTGTCCAGATCACCGCGCGGGCAATCCTGCGCCATTGCGGAACCCGCCCCGAATGTAAACGCTGCCAGCACGGCCGCAGTTGATAAAAGTGTGTTCAGTTTCATTGCATCCTCCCAGATGTGCTTTTTTGTATTTAAGCAGGCTAGTGTTGCAGAGGATTTTAGCAAGAGAAAATCCCGTTTACCCCCCTTCTTATGTTAACAGTATTACATCTGTGTGATGTCAAATTTGCTTGCAAATGGGTTTCCATGCGCCTAGGTAAGCGCACTTTAATAGCGCGAACGAGGCATAATTGCTTATTTTTATTCTAAATTTAGCCGGGGCTGCCGCCCTATTGTTGTGGTCAGTCCGGATTATCCGCACCGGTGTTCAGCGGGCGTTCAAATCGGAATTGCGCACATGGTTACGCCGCTCCTCGAAAAACCCGCCACTGGCGGCGGGCACCGGTGTGCTAGCGGCAATCCTGCTGCAAAGCTCGACCGCTGTTGCTCTGCTGGTTGCAAATTTTGCGTCCAAAGGCACGCTAACGGTTGCGGTTGGGCTGGCGATCTTTCTGGGGGCGGATCTGGGCTCGGCCATTGTAACCCAAATCCTGCTGGTGCGGGCCGCATGGCTGGTGCCGCTGCTGTTGCTGATTGGCGTTACCCTGTTTCTGAAAGGCGATAAATCCAGAACCCGCCAAACCGGACGCATCCTGATTGGTCTGGCGCTGGTGCTGGTGTCGCTCGATATGATCCGCGCCGCCACTGATCCGATCCGCGACAGCGCGGCGATTGCCCCCGTCGCCGGCTATCTGGCCAAGGATGTTTTCTCGGCCTTTATCGTCGGGGCGTTGCTGGCGTGGGCGATGCACTCCAGCGTGGCTGCGGTGCTAATGTTTGTCACCTTCACCGCCCAGGGCCTGCTACCGGTCGAGGCCGCAATGGCAATGGTTCTTGGGGCCAATATGGGGGGATCGTTCATTCCCTACACCTTAACGCTCGGGGCCAAGGCCACAGCCCGAATTATCGTGATCGGAAACCTGCTTCTGCGAGGCGGCGGCGCGATTATCACATTGTTATTACTGGCTAATTCAGCGATCCCTATCGAATATCTGGGCACAAACGGTGCGCGCCAAGCGATCAATCTGCATCTGGTCTATAACCTTGCTATTTTGCTAATAGGCATGTTCCTGATCCATCCGCTAACGCGTTTTCTGGATGGGATCATTGCTGATCCGATTTCAGACGAGGCCGTGATTGCCGAACGGATTAGCGCATTGGATGAAACAGCCCTGGACGTTCCCGAACGGGCGCTGGCCTGTGCCTCGCGCGAGGTGTTGCACATTGGCGAAACCATCGAGGCGATGTTGTCGCCGGTGATGGGGCTATACGATGTCTGGGATGATGCGACCGCCAAAGGCATTCACACCAATGAATCCAACGTGAACGCGATGCATTTCGAAACCAAACTGTATCTGGCAAAACTGCACCAGACCAAACTGACCGAGGATGAGGCCCGCAACAGCATGGAATTGTCCTCAATTGCGATTAACCTTGAAGCGGCGGGCGATGTGATTTCTAAAAACCTGCTAACAATGGCGCAAAAAATCACCGACAAAGGGCTGCACTTTTCGGATGAGGGCCGCAAGGAACTGTGTGATTTCCATGACCGCGTGCTATCGAACGTGCAACTGTCGCTAAACGTGTTGATGACCAACAGCGTCGATTCCGCCCGCCAGTTGATCGAGGAAAAAGAAGCGGTGCGTGATGTGGAGCAGGAATTGCAACGTCGCCATCTGGAACGCCTGCGCATGGCCGCGACTGACAGCATCGAGACCAGTAATATCCATCAGGAAACCCTGCGGGCGCTGAAGCAGATCAATACTGCGGTGTCGATGGTGGCCTATTCTATCCTGCTGGACACCGGTGAATTGCTGTCCAGCCGCCTGACTGAACAGAACGAGGAACACAGCTAGGGCTGCTGGAAAATTTCAAATTTTCCAATAAAAATTCTTTCAAAGAATTTTACCCGCGAAACCCTGTAGCGACCACAAACTTTTCGGAACTGGTTGATCGGCTGGCTGGCGGTTTCACATTCGCCACCTTGTCAAATTTCTGTTTTAGCAGTTTTTGCAAATCCCCTTCGGCCCCACCCGCCAGAACCTTGGCAATAAATGTGCCACCCACTTCCAGCACATCAAAGGCAAAATAGGCCGCCGTTTCACACAACGCCATGATCCGCATATGGTCGGTCTGTTTGTGCCCCGATGCTGATGCCGCCATATCGGACATCACCACATCAGCCTTGCCATCCAGCCATCCCTTGACCTTTAGATCGGCGTCGTCCTCCATGAAATCCAGTAAATGGATTTCGGCCCCAACGATGGGCTCCACCTGTTGCAGATCAATCCCCAGCAATCGGCCAACCGCCTTGCCTTTGCGATCTCCCAGCGCATTGACCCGCGGTACAGCCACCTGCAGCCAGCCACCAGGGGCACAGCCAAGGTCGACCACCCGCGCACCGGGCACCAGAAACCGGTATTTGTCATCCAGTTCCAAAATTTTATATGCCGCACGCCCACGATACCCGTCTGACTGCGCCCGCTTGACGTAGGGGTCATTCAGCTGACGCTCCAGCCACAGGGTCGAGGACAGCTTGCGCCCCCGCGCGGTTTTCACTTTGGTGCGCAAATCGCGCTGGCCGCGTCCGCTGTTATTTCCGCTTGGTTTCTTCGCCATCATATCATTCCATCCTGTAGCACGCCGTCGGCGCTCATTTGTGCGTATAACAGCCCTTCGCGCAAACCGCGATCCGCAACCGACAAACGGTCGGTTGGCCAGACCCGCAGCAGCGCCTGCAAAATCGCCGCCCCCGACATGATCAGCGCCTGGCGGTCCCGCCCGATACGCGGATCGGCGCGACGCCCTTCTGGCCCCATCGACAGATATTCGCGCACCACCGCATCAATCTGTCCCGAGGTCATCGTCAACCCGTCCACCTTGTTGCGATCATAGCGCTTTAGCCCCAGATGCGAGGCCGCGACCGTGGTGATCGTGCCGGATGTGCCAACAATTTGGAACCCCTCTTTGGCCTGTTCGCTCTCGAAGGGTGAAAACCCCGCCAGATTTTCCTCGAAATGGCAGGACATCAATGCAAAACGCGCCGCATCATCCTCGACGTCATCAAAGATGTCGCGCAGGGTGGCAACGCCCAAGGGAACCGAAATCCAGTCAACAACCCGCGCATTGGCGTCTAGCGACTGGTCCTGTTTGAACCCCTTGTGCAGGCGCATGATCGAATTGGCCCGATCCGCGTCCGGCACTCTGGATATGTCGATCCAAACCAGTTCGGTCGATCCGCCACCAATATCTACGACCAGCAACTGTTCAGTGCGGTTTGACACCAGCGGCGCGCAGGAAATCACCGCCAGACGCGCTTCTTCCTCGGGCTCGATGATTTCAAGCGTCAAACCGGTCTCGCGTCTGACCAAGCGGTGGAATTCTTTTGCGTTATGGGCACGCCGACAGGCCTCGGTTGCCACCAGCCGCATCCGCGAAACATTATGGTTTTGCAGCTTTTTCTTACAAATCCGCAGCGCCTGAACCGTGCGTTTGATCGAGGCACGGCTAAGCCTGCCCGTCGCCTCAAGCCCCGATCCAAGCTGGACCGATTTGGAGAAGCTATCAACCACATGAAACTGGTTGCCCTTTGGTTGGGCAATCAGCATGCGGCAACTGTTTGTGCCCAGATCCAGCGCCGCATAAAGCGGAACCCGATCAGGCGTTTTGGGCGCGGGGGTATCTACCGCATTCGGGAACGCGCCCGCACCAGACAGACGCTTGGGCGTCATGGTCACGCCCTCCATTTCAAGTTAGGGCCAAGGTAGTCCCGCAAGCGGCGCCGCGCAAGGTGCGATCTGGGCAAATTTTACAGCTTCATAACCTTCATGAATATTTTTCAGGCCCACCGTACTGGCCCCTTACGACACTCACGCGTAGACAGGCGTCGCTACACCGCCTCTGAATGTCGAAAACGTGCACCATAACCCGACGCCCCGCGCGTAATGCTTAAGCAGTATAAAGGAATCAGCAGAATGCCTGATGTGACCATTGTTTACTGGCGTGATATCCCTGCCCAGGTTATTGTGGGCAAAGGACGCCGTGCCTCCAAGGTGCAACTGACAGAGCGGTTTGAACAAGCGATCGACCGCGCCGCGATGAAGGTCGGGGCGGCTGGCACTGACGCCTACCTTGCCGAATGGCGCCGTGCCCCGGCCTATGCGATGGATGGCGAACCGGACCAGATCGCAACAGACGAGGCCGCACGCCTAGAGGCCGAGTTCGACAAAGACCGCATCATAGAGCTGATTGCAAACGACGGATGGGCCTAGGTCCAAAATCTATAATGGAGGCCATCATGGCGCTGTTGCCGTTCAAAAAGAAACCCGAAGCAGGCACCCTACCCGTCAACCCCGAGCTGGAAGCGTTTCTGGCGGGGTATTCCATCGAGGTGATGCCGCGCACCGCTGAAAAGGTCGAGGATTTTACCACCCTGCTGCCCAAAGGCACCCGCGTTTATATTGCCCACATCGAGGGCACCCCGATTGAGGATATGGTTGCCACCGCTGCCCGTCTGAACGCCGATGGCTACGATGTGATGCCGCATTTTCCGGCCCGTATCATCAAGGACAAGGCTACTCTGGCCGACTGGATTGCCCGTTATCAGGGCGAAGCGGACGTGAAACAGGCGCTGCTGCTGGCCGGTGGTGTGGCCAAACCACATGGCGATTATGAAAACTCCATGCAGTTGATGGAAAGCGGGCTGTTTGACGCTGCCGGTTTCACCCATCTACATGTGGCAGGCCACCCCGAGGGCAACCGTGATATTGATAAGGACGGATCGGACAAAAACGTGATGGACGCCCTGCGCTGGAAACAGGCATTCTTTGAGCGCACCGACGCTGAAATGGCACTGGCGACACAGTTCGCATTTGAGGCCAAGCCGGTGATAGCGTGGGCTGATGCACTGAAAGATGCAGGAATCGACATCCCGATCCATATCGGCATCGCGGGCCCTGCCAAATTGCAAACGCTGGTGAAGTTTGCTATCGCTTGCGGCGTCGGCGCCTCGCTGAAGGTGCTGCAAAAACGTGCCAAGGATGTGACCAAACTGCTGCTGCCGTTCGAACCAACAGACCTGTTGTGCGAACTGGCCACCCATAAGGCCGCCAACCCCGATTTCAACATCGAGCGGGTGCACTTCTTTCCCTTGGGCGGGATCAAAACAAACGCAAACTGGGCCATCAATCATGGTGGAAAATCCGCCATTCCGGCCAATCAATCCAAGTAAGGACCAAATATGACCCGCACTGTTGTCGAAAGCAAAACTAAAACCGCCGTTTTAGGCTTTGACGAGCCATTCTGCGTGATTGGCGAGCGTATTAACCCGACGGGGCGCAAGAAACTGGCCGCAGAACTGGAAGCCGGCGATTTTTCCACTGTAGAAAAAGACGCGCTGGAACAGGTGGCCTGCGGGGCGACCATGCTCGATATCAACGCGGGCGTGGTTTACAATTCCAACCCGAACCCGAATGAAACCGAACCGCCCCTGATGCGCAAGGTTATCCAGATGGTTCAAGGGCTTGTCGACATTCCTTTGTGTATCGACAGCTCGGTTCCAGGTGCGCTAGAAGCAGGTCTAGAGGTTTGCGAAGGCCGCCCGTTGGTCAATTCGGTGACCGGTGAAGAGGACCGGCTTGAGGCGATCCTGCCGCTGATCAAGAAATACAACGTGCCCGTCGTGGCAATTTCCAACGATGACACAGGCATTTCCGAAGACCCCGATGTGCGGTTTGAAGTGGCCAAGAAAATCGTGCAACACGCCGCCGATTACGGCATTCCGGCGTATGATATCGTGGTCGACCCGTTGATGATGCCGGTTGGCGCGATGGCGACCGCCGGTATTCAGGTGTTTGCACTGGTGCGCCGCTTGCGCGACGAATTGGGCGTGAATACCACCTGCGGGGCCTCGAACGTCAGCTTTGGTCTGCCACACCGTCACGGTGTGAACGCCGCGTTCCTGCCCATGGCAATGGCCGCGGGCATGACCAGCGCCATTATGAACCCGATCCGCCCCGTTGAAATGGAAGCGATCCGCGCTGGCAATCTGTTGATGAACCACGACCCGCACGGGGCTGAATGGATCAAGTTTGGCCGCGTTCTGGATGCGGTCGAGGCTGGCACCCCCTTCCCCGAAGCCTCCAAAATGATTGCCGAGGCCGGATCAGGCCGTGGCGGCCGCCGTCGCCGCCGTGGTTAACAGGATTGCGGCATAATAACCGCAGAAACCCGCTGAAACCTGCCGGTTGGTGATTTTTACTGCGAAAGCTAGCAAATAGTGATATTGTTCGTGCAATAACAAACGGCCCCGCATGAACGGGGTCCAACGTGGCAGTAAAATAAGGGTTTCCTATGTTAAAATCAAAGATAGTCATGGCATTTGCATTTGCCGGAACGTTAACGCTTGCAGCATGTGGCGGCACGCAGTGGTCAACAAATTACGCCGATGTCATCAATCCGGCCGTGTCCAAAGGCTGGCGCGTCGTCGGGGTCGAGGTCACAGTGCCCGAAACACTGACGGTATCCGAAGCAAACGCATATGCGCCCAACGCCGATATCGTCTGGCGGGAAGATCCGTTCGGCAATCGCTATGATCAGGTCGACGCGATCATCACCAACGCCGCCAAACGAGGCGCCGCAGGATTGCGTGGTAAACGCCCGGTCAAGCTGTTGATTACGGTGCAACAGTTCCATGCCCTGTCCGAAAAGGCCCGCGCATTGCTGAACCGTTCCGGTGTGCATGACATTACCTTCTCCGCGCAAGTGGTTGATGCCAGAACAAATAAACCACTTTCTCCACCTGATCTAATCAAGGCCGATCTGGTCGCCTTTGTCGGGGATCAGGCCATTGCCGCTGAAAAACAGGGCCTGACCCAGAAAGTACGGATCACCAGCCATGTGGCCAAGGTGATCGCCGGATGGCTGGGGGCTGGCGAAGATGTGCGCGGCACGTTCATCCGCAACGGGAGATAAATATACAGCCGCCCTGCAATCACACAGAGCGGCTGTTTCAGAATACAAAATGTAGGGCGCACCGGTATAATACCGATGCGCCCGTTTTTCTATTTCATCATTGCCATGCCGACAGGGGCATCTGTGGTGAACACATAGTCATCCCCACCTGCGCCCGAATGACAAGCGATACAGCCTTTGTCAGCCCCTTTGGCAACTTTGCCAGCCAGGCTCATGCCTTTGGGGTTTTTATCCAGCGAGCCATCGGGCAGAAATTTTGCCCAGAACCAGTTCTGGTTGTCGGCGTCAAAACCATCTTCGCGCTTATACATCACTGTAATTGCACCCAGATGTTTGTTCGGCTCGGCAATGATCTGGTCCGCGTCAACATCGGCAGGGCCATAGTTGCGCTTCACAATCAACGCGCCATTGTGGTCGCCAATAGTGGCGGCCGAATAGAATGTTTCCAGCATTGCGCCATGCGGGGCCGTGCCCTCGTAGGGGAAAGACTTGATGGCGTGGTCACCAACCAGATTTTGCGCTTGCATCGCCTCCCAGATCAGGGCGGCATAGGCCAGATCATCGTCGGAACCGAATGGTGCCATTTGTGCGTTGGCCGTGCCAACACTTAATCCCAGCGCCAAAACGGCTGCGGTGCTTGTAATCAGTTTTCTCATGGGTCTCTCCCTTGGCTTCAAATTGGTAGCTGATACCATTCTTACCTGCGACATTCTGTCAGGTGAAATCACAGTCACTGAACAATCGATCACCATAGCGTGATCGCATTTGAGCCAAAGAGAGTAGACAGCCCAACCCCTTTCGCACCACCTTATGGACAATCAGGAGACATAATTTATGAAAACCCCCATCGTATTGACCACCCTCGCCCTCGTTCTCAATAGCACCGGCGCACAGGCGCAGGATGCCAAAGACGGCGAGGCTCTCTTCAAAAAGTGCAAAGCCTGCCACCAGATCGGCGACGGGGCGCGCAACGGGGCTGGACCTGTGCTGACAGGTGTTATCGGGCGCCCCGCCGGATCTTTTCCCGGATTCAAATATTCCAAATCGATGCTGGCCGCCGGTGCCGCTGGCCACGTCTGGGATCAGGAAAGCATCATCGAATACATCGCAAATCCAACGAAATATCTGCGCAAAATTCTGGATGACCCCCGCGCCAAGGCCAAAATGCGTTTCAAGTTGAAAAGCGTTGTCGACCGGCGTCAGGTTGTGGCCTATGTCGCCTCATTTTCCGATGCCGACGTGGTCGAGAGCAGCACCGAGATGTTTCTGGACACGCTCCCGCCCACCGACACACCGGGCAAGATGTGTATAACCAATGGCGAAAGCGTGGAGCATTTCTTTGTCGTCGACGCGGGCGCGGATCGCAGCGGCGAAATGCTCGCCCCCGGGGCGCAATTGTGTGCCAACAGCGATCAGGGCGGCCAGATCGGCGTTTATGCCACAGCGGACGATCTAGAGGGCTGCACACGGGTCATGCCCCCGAACAAAAGCGAGACATTGGTGCGTTTTATGGAATTCGACCGCTGCACATGGGGCGAACATCTGGAGTAACGCAGGGCACCATGTATAAACGCGTAGCATAGTGATCTACGTCATGGATTGTTCCCGAAAACAGGCGCAGCACGGCAGAACACACACATAAGGAGTCCTGCCATGTCCAGCCCGCTGTCCGGTATCACCGTTATTGATCTTTCGCATGTTTTGGCGGGGCCTTACTGCACGATGGTGCTGTCCGACCTTGGCGCGCGGGTGATCAAGATCGAGCAGCCAGAGGTTGGCGATGACACCCGCCACTTCCCCCCGTTTCGCGCCGGTGAAAGCGCCTATTTCGCCGCGATAAACCGTGGCAAGGAATCGATTGCACTGAACCTGAAAGACGACGCCGACTGCGCCCTGTTTGAACAGATGCTGCCAAAGGCCGATATTCTGGTCGAAAACTTCCGCCCCGGCGTGATGGAACGGCTGGGCTATGGTTGGGAGGATTTGCACGCGCGTTTTCCCCACCTGATTTACGGCGCCGTTTCGGGCTTTGGCCACACCGGCCCCGAGGCGATGAAACCGGCCTATGACATGGTGGTGCAGGCCCGCAGCGGGCTGATGTCGATCACCGGCGAGGCCAATCGCGAACCAGTTCGGGTTGGCGCGTCCGTCGGCGATATCGTCGGCGGCATGTTTTTGGCCCAAGGGGTGACAGCGGCGCTGTATGAGCGGGTGCAATCGGGTCTGGGGCGCAAGGTCGATGTGGCGATGCTGGACGGGCAGCTGGCTATTCTGGAACACGCGATTGCCATCACCAATGAAACCGGCTGCTCCCCCAAACGCTCCGGCGCGCGGCATCCGTCCATCACCCCGTTCGAGACCTTCCACGCCAAAAACGGGCTGTTCGTGATCGCGGCGGGCAATGATGTGTTGTTTGGCAAAATGTGCGAGGCTTTGGGCCTTGGCCCATTGCTGGAGGATGCCCGTTTTGCCACCAACGCGGCACGCTGCAAACACGTCAAGATATTGAAACGTATGATCGAAATGGTAACGCTGGAGCATAAAAAGAAACATTGGCTTGCCTCGCTGGAAGCGGCGGGTGTGCCCTGTGGTCCGATCCAGAACGTGGCCAAAGCCATGACCGATCCGCAGATTATCGCTCGCAACATGGTGATCGAACTGGCCGCCCCCGATGGTGGAAAACCGTTTCTAGCGGCGGGCAACCCGATCAAGATTTCCGGGATGGATGATACGTTGAAGGATGCCCGCGCTCCAACGCTGGACGGGAATCGGCAGGCGATATTGGATTGGCTTGACGAGGGGTGATGGGATGGGGAACAGGTGCGGGAGATCACGCACCATACAGCTTCCTAAACCTTATGGTTATTCACGTTCACGTGTAGCGGCCACGGTAAAGAATCCTGTAGATTTCTTTAATTTCTTCGCCCGAAATACCAGCCATCATTAGCGCCCCTATACCGGCTCTTGCAATTGGCGCTACGAGCTCTTCCATACAATCGTTGCTTAGGTCCCACTCTCCCTTTCTCATTTCATTAAAAATGTGGAGCTCGCGCCATTGCGCGCGCAAGATTTTTGTGACTTCTGGAATTCGAAATGCAGCGTAGGATAGCAAATCAGATATGTGATCTCCTACGTTCCCATGCCTGTAAGTGTCCTCAAATACCTCAATGAAATCCGAAAATGTAGTTCCGCTATTGATCCAATTTCCGTGTCCACCGCCGATTTCGGGTAAGTCGTTAAAAGGTTCACCGTTAGCGGTAACTTCACTGAGCTCTACTTCGGTCTTCATTTCCTTCCGAAGGTCACTTTGCCTCGCGTTTTCCAAAGATTCTTGCCGTGAGAAACGGTCAATAATACTGACTGCATCTGCACCCGCACCAAATACATCCTCAAAATCTCCCAACTCGAACCTTCCTTTCAGCTACTGTTCTTCATAGTTCGTGATCATTCCTGAGATATTATGCGCACGCAAGAGAAACAGGAAGGTCTTCAATGAAAACTGAACGGTCGAGGCAGTGATTATGGGATGGAATTACTATACCTTCGTTATTGATACACATCTAATTTTACAAAAGTAGCTACTGAAAACGGGCTTCATAATTGCCTTGCACTCATGCATTTCTGTTTGAGTTTCAATAGCTATATAGGAGCCATGACTTTCAGCTTTGGCTATTTGTTCGAGAGAAGATATGTCTTCAATCAAAGCATCTAAATGCATTTGAAAACTATCATGGTCGGGCATGAATTTACAATCCTGATCAATATCGTTTTCTTCAAACGCCCTTACGCGTAATTCATAACTGTTCATATCAAAATACCTGTTCAATTAAACCACCTGTCAAGTAGCATTGAATGCCAAAATTTCAAGCACTCAATCGAAACCGATACCCGTCACTTTATGCAACAACAAGCCGTAGGTTTCGTGATTTTCATGCCCTCCCCACTCCTATCCTTGCCGCTCCTCACCCCCT
>NZ_JBSMEZ010000034.1:0-29973 GCF_056498605.1 Profundibacter sp. | reverse complement strand
CTGCTGAAGAAAGTAGACGAGTTGGAATTGTCGGTTCGTTCGGCAAACTGCCTGAAAAACGACAATATCGTTTACATCGGCGATCTGATCCAGAAAACTGAAGCAGAAATGCTGCGCACACCAAACTTTGGCCGCAAATCTTTGAACGAGATCAAAGAAGTGCTGTCAGGCATGGGTCTGCATCTGGGGATGGACGTTGAAGACTGGCCACCAGAAAACATTGAAGATCTGGCGAAGAAATTCGAAGACCAGTTCTAGAAATATTTGGGGCGGGCTGATTGTCCGCCCCATAAAATGCCCGCATGTGCGGGGACATCTGGGCAATAATGCCCCAAGGAGAGCAGCCCACGCATGGGCAGCCAGACAAAGTATAAAACCTGAAGAAGGACTGATAAAATGCGCCATGCAAGAGGCTATCGCCGTCTTAATCGCACGCACGAACACCGTAAGGCATTGTTTGCCAATATGGCGGGTTCGCTGATTGAACACGAACAAATCAAAACCACGCTGCCCAAAGCCAAAGAGCTGAAGCGCGTTGCGGAAAAATTGATCACGCTGGGCAAACGCGGTGATCTGCACGCCCGCCGTCAGGCCAGAAGCCGTCTGAAAGAAGATCAGTATGTTGCCAAACTGTTTGACGTGCTTGGCCCGCGCTACAAAGACCGCAACGGTGGTTGTGTGCGCGTTCTCAAGGCTGGCTACCGCTACGGTGACATGGCACCAATGGCGATCATCGAACTGGTCGACCGCGATCCGGCTGCCAAAGGCGCTGCTGACAAGGCGCGCGTTGCCGCTGAGGAAAGCGCTGCTGACGAATAGAATTTGAAACTGGCTGAAAACACAAAACCTCGCCCTTGTGGCGGGGTTTTTTGGTTGTTGGGGGTGGTTGAGCCGGCTCTCCGCACAACCAAAATCCCCATTTAGCTTTTCTATTGTGACAGGGGCGCATAGATTTAGGACATGGTAGACTTATTCGACACCACAACTGAACTATCAACAGAGGGCACACCCCGCCCGCTGGCAGACCGGTTGCGGCCAAAAACACTGGCCGATGTGATCGGACAGGAACAGGTGATCGGTGCTGAGGCACCGCTGGGAATAATGCTGGCGGCAGGTAGCTTGTCGTCCCTTATCCTGTGGGGCCCGCCCGGGGTTGGCAAAACCACCATCGCGCGATTGCTGGCAGATGAAACCGATCTGACCTTTGTGCAGATCAGTGCGATATTTTCGGGTATTGCTGATCTGAAAAAGGTGTTTCAAGCGGCAAAGATACGTCGCCAAAATGGCCGCGGCACCCTGCTGTTTGTCGATGAAATCCACCGTTTCAACAAGGCGCAACAGGACGGGTTCCTGCCGTATATGGAGGATGGCACAATCGTTCTGGTCGGGGCCACCACCGAAAACCCGTCGTTCGAGTTGAATTCGGCTGTGCTGTCGCGCTCTCAGGTGCTGGTGTTGAACCGCCTGACATTGGCCGATCTTGAACGCATGGCGCAACGGGCCGAAAAAGAACTGGACCATGCGCTGCCCTTGACGGGTGAAGCCCGCGAGGCGCTGCTGGAAATGTCCGATGGCGATGGTCGCGCGTTGCTGAACCTGATCGAACAGATCATTGCATGGAAAGGCGACAAGAAACTGGATGTCGATGCGCTCGCCACCCGCCTGATGCGCCGCGCCGCACTTTATGACAAAAGCGGGGACGAGCATTTCAACCTGATTTCCGCCCTGCACAAATCCGTGCGTGGCTCCGACCCTGACGCAGCCCTGTACTGGATGGCGCGGATGCTGACAGGGGGCGAAGACCCCCGCTATCTGGCGCGCCGCATCACTCGCATGGCGGTCGAGGACATCGGGCTGGCCGACCCGCAAGCGCATGCCGTTTGCCTGCACGCATGGGAAACCTATGAGCGGCTGGGCAGCCCCGAAGGCGAATTGGCGCTGGCACAGGCGGTGACCTATCTGGCGCTGGCCCCCAAATCCAACGCGGCCTATGTGGCGTTCAAGGCCGCGATGGCTGCGGCCAAAAAGACCGGATCGGAACCACCCCCCAAACACATCCTGAACGCGCCAACCTCGATGATGAAAGATCAGGGGTATGGTGATGGATATGCCTATGACCATGATGCCGAAGACGGGTTTTCCGGCCAGAACTATTTCCCCGACAGTATGAAGCACGGGGTTTACTATCAACCGGTTGAACGCGGGTTTGAACGCGAGTTGAAAAAGCGGCTGGATTATTTCGCCAAACTGCGCGCCAAACGGCAGTGCGGTTGACAAACCGGCCCTACGGCATGAAAGAACCTGCATGTCTTATGTAACACTTCTTCAAGTCGCCCTTGGCGGCGCAATTGGGTCTTCGCTGCGATATCTGACCGGTGTTGGCACCATTCGCCTGTTTGGACCAGGCCTTCCGTGGGGAACGTTTGCGGTGAATGTGATCGGATCGTTCATCATGGGTGTGATTGTGGTGGTATTGGCGCACAAGGGTATGACGCGTCAGATGGCGCCGTTTCTGATGACTGGTGTGCTGGGCGGGTTTACCACGTTTTCGGCGTTCTCGCTGGATGTGCTAACGATATACGAGCGCGGCGATACAACACAGGCGGCGCTATATGCGATGGCATCGGTGTTTCTGTCGCTGGCGGCAATCATTTTAGGGCTGTTTGCAGCAAGGGCGTTTTGGTCATGAGTGGTGTTCAGAAAATTGAAGTAGCTAAGGATGATGGTGATCAGCGGCTGGATCGCTGGTTCCGCCGGATGTTCCCGCATATAGCCCAAGGGCGCATCGAAAAGATGTGCCGCAAGGGTGACATCCGTGTGGACGGCGGCCGCGTCAAGGCTGCGACTCGCGTGCAAGCGGGGCAGTTGGTCCGCATTCCGCCACTGCCCGAGGCGCATGAAATTACCGCGCGGGCCAAAACATATGACATGATTAGCAACGCCGATATGAAGATGATCCAGAACGCGGTGCTTTACCGTGATGATGACATCATTGCCATTAACAAACCGGCTGGCCTGCCAACGCAAGGCGGCAGCAAACAGACCCGCCATGTCGATATGCTGGCCGATGCGTTGCGCTTTGGCTATGATCAAAAACCGCGTCTGGTGCATCGGCTGGACAAGGACACGTCGGGCATCCTGCTGCTGGCCCGCACGCGCCAAGTGGCCTCGCGCCTGACCGAAGCCTTTCGCGCCCGCGAAACCCGCAAGATTTACTGGGCTGCTGTGGGCGGCTGTCCCGCGCCCAAAATGGGCACCATCAAATACGGGCTGGTCAAGTCCGGCGGGCAGGGCCACGAGAAAATGATCTGTGTTCACCCCGATGAGGTGCAGCACACCGAGGGCGCCAAACGCGCCACCACCGATTATATGGTGCTGTCGGCGGCTGCCAAACGGTGTGCTTGGGTCGCTTTGGTGCCTGTCACAGGGCGCACCCACCAGCTGCGGGTGCATATGGCTGAAATGGGCCATCCGATTATTGGCGATGGTAAATACGGCGGTTCGGGTCAGGAAAATCAGGGCGATGGCTGGGGTGCGCAACTGGGCGGGGACATCAGCCGCAAAATGCACCTGCACGCCCGTTGCATTACCCTGCCGCATCCGGTGACCGGCAAGATGCTGAAAATCGTCGCCCCGATGTCTGAACACATGAAACGGACATGGGATACCTTTGGTTGGGATGAACGCGATGTAGCGGATGATCCGTTCGAGGAATACCTGTGAGCCGACCTTTGCGTTTGGCGGTGTTTGATGTGGACGGCACGCTGGTCGACAGCCAGCACCACATCCATTCGGCGATGGAACTGACCTTTGCTGGCCAAGGGTTGCAATGCCCGCCGCTGGAACAAGTGCGTGGTATCATTGGGTTATCCCTGCCACAGGCGATGCGACGCCTGATCGCCGATTTGACAGATGGGCAGTATGAAGCACTGGTTGAAGGCTACAAAGCCACCTTCAAAGTCAAACGCGAGGCCGGAGAATTTGCGCCACTATACTCCGGCATTCTGGATATGTTGGACGGTTTGGCACAGGACGACCACCTGCTGCTGGGCCTTGCCACCGGAAAATCGCGACGCGGGCTGGATGCAGTGCTGGATGGTCACGGGCTGACATCAAAGTTTGTCACAGCCCAAGTTGCGGACAATCACCCATCCAAACCGCACCCGTCGATGTTGCTTGCCGCGTTGTCCGAAACCGGTGTTGATGCGGCTGAAGCCGTGATAATCGGCGACACCACCTATGATATGGAAATGGGCGTTGCTGCGGGGATGCAGTGCATCGGCGTTTCGTGGGGCTATCACACAGTCGATGATCTGCGCACAGCAGGCGCGGCATGGATTGTGGAGGACGCAGCAGAGTTGCAGTCATTGCTGGACGGGTTTTGGGGATAAAGATGGTAGAGTGGACAGCAAAACGGTTCTGGAAAGACGCGAGCGTCGTTGAAGCGAGCGACGGGTTTACCGTGCATCTGGACGGGCGCAAGTTGCGCACGCCGATAAAATCGGAACTGATCGTGCCAACCCGCAGCATGGCCAAAGCAATTGCGGCAGAATGGGATGCGCAGGGCGAGATGGTCGACCCGCTGACCATGCCTGTGACCCGCACAGCCAATGCCGCAATCGACAAGGTAGCACCAATGCATGCCGAGGTATCGGCGCTGGTGGCCGCCTATGGCGATACTGATCTGTTATGCTACCGCGCCGAAACTCCCAGCGAACTGGTCGAACGCCAGAATGCGGCGTGGGATCCGTTGCTGGATTGGGCAGCTGATACATTGTCAGCTCCGCTCAATGCCGGCGTTGGAATTGTGCATGTGAAACAGGATGCCGGGGTTCTGGCCTTGCTTGCCAAACGGGTGGCCAGTCTGGATGCATTTCAATTGGCGGCATTTCACGATCTGGTCGGTATGTCCGGTTCGTTGATCATCGGATTCGCCACCACCCACAAAGTGTTACCAGTAGCCGATCTGTGGCAGTGCTCAAGAATCGATGAGGACTGGCAGATTGAAAAGTGGGGCGAAGATGATGAGGAGATTACCACCTCAGAGGGTAAGAGGGCCGGTTTTGAACACGCTGCCCGATTCTATTTCATGGCCAATTAGGGGGCATTGACCCCAAATTTGCTCTTGCGTTTTCGATTCATGTTCGATTCGGACAAAAACTAGGTCCGATAAGAGCTTAATTCCGAAACTTCCCTTGACGTTTTCGCCAGATTTGGCCCAAACTAACGCACGCTTGGGGAGGCGCAGCTTTCCCATGGTATCGCCCTCGGTCCAAACAGGCCGAATAAACCGTCTATATTAGACGGACTATCAGGAAGAGGTAAAAATGAAAAAATCCGTATTTCTAGGTGCACTGACAGTTGCCAGCTTGACCGCTGGAATTGCTGCTGCCGGCACACTTGACGATGTAAAAGCACGCGGCAAATTGAACTGTGGTGTTTCCACAGGTCTCGTTGGCTTTGCTTCGCCAGATGCGAACGGCAAATGGGAAGGTTACGACGTTGCTGTATGTCGTGCCGTTGCTGCTGCTGTTCTTGGCGACAACACTGCCGTTGAATTTGTTCCACTCAGCTCGAAAACACGCTTCACTGCGCTGGCTTCTGGCGAAGTTGACATGCTGGCCCGTAACACCACATGGACATTGTCTCGCGACGTTGACCTGAAGCTCGACTTCGTTGGTGTTAACTACTACGATGGTCAAGGCTTCTTGATCCCCAAATCAATGGGCGTAACATCGGCCAAAGATCTGGACGGCGCGACTGTTTGTATCCAAAGCGGCACAACAACCGAGTTGAACCTGGCTGATTACTTCCGCACAAACGGCATCTCTTATGAGCCAGTGCCAGTGGAGGGCAACGCAGAAGCGCAAACACAGTATCTTGCTGGTGCTTGTGATACGCTGACAACTGACGCATCTGCCCTTGCGGCCACACGTGCTTCGTTTGAAAAGCCAGATGATCATATCGTTCTGCCAGAAATCATCTCCAAAGAGCCTCTGGGCCCAGTGGTGCGTCACGGCGACAACGAGTGGGCCGACATTGTCCGTTGGACTCTGAACGCGCTGATCTCTGCTGAAGAGCTCAACATCACTTCGGCTAACATCGATGAGCTGTCAAAAGGCACGAACAACCCTGAAATCAACCGTATCCTCGGCTCCGAAGGCAACATGGGCGAAATGCTCGGCCTTGACGCTGACTGGGCAAAACGTGCGATTACTTCTGAGGGTAACTTTGGTGAAATCTTTGAAACCTATCTTGGTGAAAAGACACCTCTGGGTCTGGCGCGTGGTCTGAACGCGCTTTGGACAGATGGCGGCATTATCTATTCGCCACCTTTCCGCTAGGACTATAATTGATTTGGGCGCGGGTTTATCCCCGCGCCCTTTTCATATCTACCTACAAAACAAATAAACCACCTGAGCCGGGACAGCGGACAACCGCGTCAAATAAAACAGGCCAGGAACACGGGGATGTCTATCATGACAACACTGACCGACCCTCCAAAGGCGTCGTTCCGCCTTTCGATGCTGCTCTACGATACGCGCTATCGTTCAACGACCATTCAGGTCATTGTGCTGATCGCGTTTATGCTGGGCGCAGCTTGGTTGCTGAACAATGTTAGGATCAATCTGGCAATTGCCGGCAAAGATTTTAACTACGGTTTTTTGCAACAGGTTTCCAACTTTGACATCAACCAGCGACTGATCGAATATTCGTCGACGTCTACATATGGGCGCGCAACAATCATCGGCTTGCTGAATACGCTGCTGGTGGCCGTAATGGGTTGTTTGACCGCGACGTTTATCGGCGTGACGATCGGTGTTCTGCGGCTTTCGCATAACTGGGTGATTTCGCGGTTGGCGACTGTTTATGTTGAAATGTTCAGAAACGTTCCTGTGTTGCTGTGGATATTGCTGATTATGGGGGCACTGTCTGATAACCTGCCCCAACCGCGTGATTTCCGCGGTGAAGATCCAGCCGCAACAATGAGCGTGTTTGACAGTGTTGCGGTTACGAACCGTGGCGTCTATGTCCCCGAGCCGTTGTTCTCGACAGGTCTGGGCGACATTCCGGTGTTCTGGAAATCATTTGAAATTAGTCTTGATTTGGTTGCAATCCTTTCGGTGTTGTTTGCTGGTCTGATGATTGGCAAACTGATCTCAACGCGCGCCAAACAAATTCAGGCGGCAACAGGGAACCTGCCCAAAACCGGGCTGATACGCCTTGCGCTTGTGGCGATCCCAACGCTGCTGGTGTTATGGATGCTGGGCTTCCATCTTGGCTACCCCGAACTGAAGGGCTTTAACTTCAAAGGCGGCATTCGACTGGGCAACCCACTGTTGGCCCTTTGGATCGCGCTTTCGCTCTATACTGCTGCCTTCATTGCTGAAATTGTGCGGGCTGGCATCATGGCGATCTCCAAAGGCCAATCCGAGGCTGCAGGCGCACTTGGGCTACGTCCAGGCCGCACCATGAATTTGGTGATCCTGCCGCAAGCCATGCGGGTGATTATCCCGCCGCTGATCTCGCAATATCTGAACCTGACCAAAAACTCGTCACTGGCGGTTGCGGTTGGCTATGCCGATATTACCAGTACGCTGGGCAACACCACTCTGAACCAGACCGGCCGAGAGCTGGAATCTATTCTGCTGTTGATGGGGTGTTATCTGGCAATCTCGCTGGTCGTTTCGACGGTGATGAATGCCTACAACGAACGAACAAAGCTGAGGGAGCGTTGATATGACTATGACAAATGATCAAAGCTATGTGCGCACCGAGATGTTGGCTGAAAAGGCGCCACCGATAACAAATGTCGGGATCATCGGCTGGATACGAGCAAATTTGTTCGCTACCCCGATGGACATTATCTTGTCCCTGATTGCAATCTATGTGGCTTATTCTGTTCTTGTTGCATTGTTACCGTGGGTATTTGGCGGAATTTGGAATGCAAGCTCGTTGACAGAATGCCGCGAGAAGCTGATCGAAATTCACGGAGAACCAACAAATCGCGCCTGTTGGGGCGTGATACATGAGCGGTTCTGGCAGCTTATGTATGGCTTCTATCCCAGCGACATGTATTGGCGCCCTAATTTGGCGCTGGTCTGGCTGTTCGCGGCGATTGCACCGGTATTGTTCAATGGCTTGCCAAAGAAAATGCTGCTGATCTCGGTGGCCTTCCCGTTCGTGGCTCCTTGGCTGCTGTGGGGCGGAACCTTCTGGGTGCCTGTTATGGCATTCATGGGCTTCGTTGTTGGCTTTCTGGTGCACCGCATCACATCCAAAACGATTAGCCCCTTGATGGGGATTATCCTTGGAGTTGTAGCGACGCTATTGTGGTGGTTGTTGCTGAGTGGCCCGCTGGCCAATCTGTTTGCCAGTATTGTGCCTTTGTCGATTGCAGAAGTCGGCAGCCGTCAGTTCGGTGGCTTTATGCTGGCGATTACGCTCGGGATTACAGGCATTACCCTGTCCTTCCCGATCGGTATCATTCTGGCGCTTGGGCGCCTGTCTGATCTGGTGATCGTCAAGGCGCTGTGTGTGGGTTTCATCGAGTTCATTCGTGGCGTGCCGCTGATTACCTTGTTGTTCGTGGCATCGGTGTTGTTGAACTACTTCCTGCCAAAGGGAACCCAGTTTGACATCATCCTGCGCGTGATGATCATGATCACCTTCTTTGCCGCGGCCTACATGGCCGAGGTGATCCGGGGTGGTCTGGCCGCTTTGCCTAAAGGGCAGTACGAGGCAGCCGATGCGCTGGGCCTTGATTACTGGAAGGCACAGCGTCTGATCATCCTGCCGCAAGCTTTGAAAATCTCGATACCGGGCATTGTGTCCAACTTTATCGGGTTGTTCAAAGATACCACGCTGGTTTCGATCATCGCTTTGTCCGACCCGATTGGTTGGGTGAAACTGATCCAAGGCAACGCCGAATGGAATGGTGTGATCTGGGAGTTGTATGGCTTTGTTGCCTTCGTCTTCTTCCTGTTCTGCTTCTCCATGTCCCGCTATTCCATGTATCTGGAGCGTAAGCTTCAGACTGGTCATTAACTTAAAGGAGTGACGTAAATGTCTGAATCCGCAATAGCACGCACACAGATGTCCGTATCGGACGAAGTGGCGATTGAAATAACGAACATGAACAAGTGGTATGGTGCCTTTCACGTTTTGAAAGACATCAACATGACGGTGAACCGTGGCGAACGGATCGTGGTTTGTGGCCCCTCTGGGTCTGGCAAATCCACGCTGATCCGCTGCATCAACCGTCTAGAGGTGCATCAGGAAGGGTCGATCATTGTGGACGGGACTGAATTGTCTTCAGACCTGAAAAACATTGACAAGATCGGGTGTGAGGTCGGTATGTGTTTCCAACACTTCAACCTGTTTCCGCATTTGACTATTCTGGAAAACTGCACGCTGGCACCGATCTGGGTTCGTAAAACACCCCAGGCCGAGGCCGAAGCAACGGCGATGCATTTCCTGGAAAAAGTGAAGATCCCCGAGCAGGCCGATAAATACCCCGGTCAGCTGTCTGGTGGTCAACAACAGCGGGTGGCGATTGCCAGATCGCTGTGCATGAAACCACGCATCATGCTGTTTGACGAACCGACATCGGCGCTGGACCCCGAGATGATCAAAGAGGTTCTGGATACCATGATCGAGCTTGCCGAAGAAGGCATGACGATGATCTGTGTGACCCACGAGATGGGCTTTGCACGGCAAGTGGCCAACCGCGTGATCTTTATGGATGAAGGCCAGATCGTTGAGCAAAACGAGCCGGAAGAGTTCTTTAACAATCCGAAGTCGGAACGCACACAATTGTTCCTGAGCCAGATTTTGGGTCACTAAGAAAAGCCTATAGAATTGGAAAAGCCCCGTGCAAAATGCGCGGGGCTTTTTCGTGGTTTTGGCTATATTATTTCCATATGAATCGCATATGAATTCCATATGACTCTTTTCACAGGGTCATTTCAGACCATCCAGCGTCTTTTTCAGCTTTTCCATCATTTCATCAATGTGGGATTTTTCGCTGATGAACATTGGCGACAGGATGCCGGTGTTGCCAGTAAATTTCACATGCATCCCGTTCCAGAACAGATCGACCTGTGCTTGCCCACCTTTGTCATGCAGCTCCACACCCGCTGCCATGCCGATGCCGCGGATGTCTTTGACCATCGGATGATCCTTTAGCTGGAAAACCGCATCCAGAAAATAAGGCGACATTTCCGCGGCGCGATCAAACAGCCCCTCGTCCTGATAAATCGCAAGCGAAGCAAGACCGGCGGCACAGGCGGCGGGGTGGCCCGAGTATGTGTAGCCGTGGAAGAACTCGATCGCGCCTTTTGCTGTTTTGTCGGTGATCACATCATGCACATGATCGGAGGTGGCAACTGCCCCCATCGGGATCGACCCGTTGGTCAGCGCCTTGGCCATTGTCATGATGTCGGGCGTCACACCAAAAGCGTCCGCCGCGAAGGTGCCGCCGATGCGGCCAAATCCGGTGATCACCTCGTCAAACACCAGCAGGATTCCGTTGGCATCGCAAATCTCGCGCAGGTGTTCCAGATAGCCGACAGGCGGCGCAAGGATGCCGGTTGAACCCGCGACTGGTTCCACAAAGCAGGCGGCAATGGTTTCACCGCCGTAGGTGTCGCACATGCGTTGCAGATCATCGGCCAACTCCACCCCGTTCACAGGTTGGCCCCGCACCATCAGTTCATTCGCGTCCCAAGTGTGGCGCATCATCGCCACGTTGGGCATCACCGATTGGAAGGTTTTGCGATTATTCACCAGACCCGCCAGCGACACACCACCGATGTTCACCCCGTGATAGGCCCGTTCGCGCGACACAAACCGCGTGCGGCTTTCGCCCATGGCCGAATGATAGGCCATGACCATTTTCAGGGCGGTGTCGATCGCTTCGGAGCCTGAATTGACAAAGAAAACGTGGTTAAAGGTTTCGGGCAGAAGCCGCGACAGTTGTTCCGCCAAAGCAAACGACAGCGGATGGGCTGACCCGAACGGCGCGACATAGGTCATTTCCTGCATCACCAGATGCACTGCCTCGATGATTTTCGGATGACAGTGGCCGGCGGGGCTACAGAACAGGCCGCTTGATCCGTCAATCACCGTGCCGCCCTTGTGGTCGGTCATATAAACGCCGCTGGCCTGCGTGATGATGCGCGGGTCTTCTTTGAAACCTTTGTTATCAGTGAACGGCAGCCAGTATTGTTCGAGCGAGTTTGTATTCACGTCAAAAGCCATGATGCGGTTTCCTTTGGCAATTATGATGGGGTTGGGCGCGCTATGCGGCCGAATTCTAATTTGACATTAGGAGCGGGGTGTGAATTCCATAGGGCCAGATCGATATGTAATATATATCCAGATTAGGATGCTATGACCCTCGCTGAAGACACCTTTTTCCTTGATCCGAACTTTCAAGGCAGTCTGCAAAGCCAGATCCGGCAGATCGTGGCGTCGGCGATTTTGGCAGGGCGGTTGCCAGTCGGAGAGAAGCTGCCGTCATCGCGCAAACTAGCCGAGCATCTGGGCATTTCGCGCATCACGGTGACGCTGGCATATCATGAGTTGGTGGCGGATGATTACATCACATCGACCAGTCGATCAGGTTATTTTGTTTCGCAGACTGCTCCTACCGCACGGTTAGGCGCGATCAAGGGCGAGATGGTCCGAGATACGGTGAATTGGGAAAGCGCCATTCAACGGGATTTTGTCGCCGCCAAGACGGTAAAAAGAACCTACAATTGGCGCAGTTACCCGTACCCGTTTATGTATGGTCAACCTGACCCCGAGTTGTTCAATCAGGCCAGTTGGCGATTATGTGCAACGCAAGCGTTGGGCAAAAAGGAATTTGACAGTCTGACCTCGGATTACGCCGAACAGGATGATCCTGAGCTGATCAATTTCATTGTGCGCCATACCTTGCCACGGCGCGGAATTTTAGCGCGGCCAGAGCAAATACTGGTGACGGTTGGGGCGCAAAATGCGCTGTGGATGGCGGCGCAGTTGTTGCTGAACCAGGACCGCGCCGCCGCGTTCGAGAACCCCGGCTATCACGGCATCCGTGAGATCCTGCGCCATACCGGATGCACCCGTTATCCGGTTGAAATAGATGATGACGGCCTGCCGCCCGACATGTTGCCAAAGGATTTTAACGCGCTGTTTATTACGCCCAGCCACCAATGCCCGACCACCACAACCATGCCGATGGCGCGGCGTCACGAGCTGCTGCGGTTGGCAAGCGAGCGGGATTTTCTGATCATCGAGGATGACTATGAATTCGAGATGAGTTTCATCAAACCACCGTCGCCCGCGCTAAAATCACTGGATGAGGACGGTCGGGTGGTTTACGTCGGCAGCTTTTCCAAATCCCTGTTTCCGGGGCTGCGGCTGGGATATTTGGTGGGGTCCGAGCCGTTCATCCGGCAGGCCCGTGCGCTGCGGTTGGCGTGCTTGCGCCACCCGCCCGGATATATGCAGCGCACCACGGCGTATTTTCTGGGGCTTGGGCATTACGATGCAATGATCAAACGGATGCGCATGGTTTATTATAAGCGTCGGCAGGTCACGTCCGAGGCCTTGGCCCAGACCGAGATGAAAGTGGCAGGCAGCGCATCGTTTGGCGGGTCGGGTTTTTGGCTGGAAACGCCGCAACATGTGGACACCGAGGTGTTACAGCAACGGCTGGCGCAGAACGGGGTTTTGATTGAGGCAGGCAATCCGTTTTTTGAAGGTGAGAATGCTCCGCACAATTTTTTCCGGCTGGCGTATTCGTCGATTTCAGCGGATAAAATACCCGAGGGGATCAGGCGGATTTCACAAGCGATAAAGGATTACTGAATATGAGGGATCAAGATGCTAATTGCGCAAATCAGTGACACGCATATCGCGGGGCCGGGCCTGAAAACCTATGGCATTGCACCGATGGTCGAAAATCTGACGCGGTGTGTCGAGAGCATTAATGCCCAACCGATGGCAGTAGATCTGGTTTTGTTGTCGGGTGATGTGACCAATGATTTCACCCGTGACGAGGCGATGCGGGCGGCGGGTATTCTGGCCGCATTGAACTGCCCATACTATCTGGTTCCGGGTAACCATGATGACCGCGATGTGTTGTGGGATGTGTTCGGTGGCGCGGCAATTCCATCCCGTGCGGATGGGTTTATCAATTATGTGATTGATGATGGCCCCGTGCGGATCATTGCGCTGGATAGCCAGTCGCAAGGGGAGGCCGGCGGCATGATTTGCGATGTGCGTGCGGCGTGGTTGCGCGACTGTCTGGCGCAGGCGGCTGATCAGCCAACGGTTATATTTATGCATCACCCGCCGCTAAAATGCGGCGTGCCAGAAACCGATGAGGACGGGTTTGTAGGGGCCGAAATGCTGGGGGCTATCGTGGCGGATTACCCGAATATCGAGCGTATCCTGTGCGGCCATATCCACCTTTTGACCCATGCGCGATGGCACGGGACGGTTGTGACCACGGCACCCAGTATGGGGATGCAGTTAACCCTGGATTTGACCCAATCCGCGCCATCAAAGTTTCTGATGTCTGATCCAGCATATTTGCTGCATCACTGGACGCCGGAAGACATGCTGATCACCCATACGGTTCAGGTGAACGACTATGGCGAGCCATATGATTTTGCGCAGATCTAATCAGTTAAATCGCGCGGCACGATGAAGGCTTCGACATGGCCGCTGTGACGCGTGATGTCTGCCCAGCTATCGGCCTCAAAGTCGATCACGGTCGTTGCAGCTGACGGGTATTGGGCGAATTTTGGATGGTCAGGGGCAGTATTAACCAATGCGGCCGCCAACATTGCCGTTCCGGGGTTATGCCCTATCAACATAACCGATTGCGCTCTGCACCCTTGCAGGATGGTCAGCATTCGGTCGGGCGAGGCGAGGTAAAGCGCGGAGGTGAACTGCACTTCGGCGTTTTGGTTACAGTGTTTGGCGATATGCGCCCATGTTTCCGAGGTGCGCCGTGCGGTCGAGGAAAATACGGTTTCGGGGCAATACCGGTTTTGCGCCAGCCAAGCGCCGATGGCTTTGGCAGCTATATTACCACGGGCGTTCAGCGCACGATCATGGTCATCCACTGTTGGGTTATCCCAACTGGATTTAGCGTGGCGGGTCAGGATCAAACGGAGGGTCATGGGGATTAAAGGCTGCCATGTGAAATGCGGATTGTTCCGGCAATCTGCCATAACCGTGCCCTGCAGGGCAAGCGTTTCGCACTAAACAACCTGTTTCCATACAGGCATGTCCCGCTGGCGTGCTTATGTGGAATTTGCACCCGCCAACGTCGTATTCGCCAGATAAAGCATCTACAGGGCAGGCGGTGCGGCAGGGTTGCGCGCAGCCAATGCACGGGTTTTCACCTGTTGGCGGCAAATCAATGTGCACAGGCAGAGCAATGGCCGCCCGATAGGATATGAACAGTCCCGCGTGGTCATGCACTAACAGGCCAACAGGGGAAATCCACGCACGTCCGCTGTGTTGTGCCCAATCGATGAACGGGGCGTAGGGTGGCCCGTCGGACGGGAAAATGGCATGTGCGTTTTGTGCTTTGGCCCACGGGGCAAGCACACGCTTTGACCAGCGATCAAGCGGATCGGGTTTGTCATCATTGTATTCGGGAGTGGCGGTAAAACCTGGCCAGAACCCCGGTTCAAACGGGCCAAGCAACAGCAGGGTTTCGGTGCCGTCTGGAATGGCGGTTTGCGAGGGTGGGTGGAATGCCCCGAAGATATCCAGATGCAGCGCCCGCAAGGAAGATTGCAGCGCTGCGTAGGTCACTTTTTGAAGAACGGCAGCGCCAGTATCCATGCCAGATTAGAGGGGCGATCATCCTGCCATTGCAACCCGATGGTCATGTCATCATGGCCATTTTTAGGTTGCGCAATATAGGTGCCGAACATCCGGTCCCAGATCGACAGGGAAAAGCCGTAGTTGCTGTCATGCTCAGAACGTAAATCGGAATGATGCACGCGGTGCATATCGGGCGTGACCAGAACAAGACGCACCATGCTGTCTAACCATAATGGTAATTTGATGTTGGCGTGGTTGAACATAGCGGTGCTGTTCAGGATGATTTCAAACAGGATCACCGCAAACCCAGCGGGGCCGAGCAGATAAACCAGCCCGATTTTAAGCAGCATCGACAGAGCGATTTCAACGGGGTGAAACCGGATGGCGGTGGTCACATCAAAATCGCGGTCAGCGTGGTGCACACGGTGCAATCGCCACAGGATCGGGATTTTATGGGTGATCAGATGTTGCAGCCAGATGGCCAAATCCAGCAGCAGGATGGTCAGCAATATTTCCAGCCATGCGGGCCAGCCAACGTAGTTGAACAGCCCCCACCCCAGCCGCTGCGCGTCATAAGCGGCCCCAACGGCCAGCAGCGGCAGCACCACCGGCACGACATAGGCCATTGCACGCAGGGCAACGGAATCAATCACAATTAGCGCCCAGTTGGTCACCCAGCGCCTTTGCCGTGTTTCGGTGCGGATACGGCGCGGCACCAGTGTTTCGACCGTTGCAAGGATCAGGAACAGGCCGATAAAAATGCCCAGACGGATGTATGTTTCATTTTCCATGCGGGTAGGGATAGCGCGTGGCGGGAGCGGGTGCAAACCCCTGTTGTGCACATTTGCGTCAGCGGCTTATTCCGGCAGCCTGATCCAGTGGCCGGGCATGTCGGGGTTGGCAAAGGTCAGTTCTGTCGCGGTGCAGCGGTATTTGGCCTTGCCACTGTTGAACAGGCGGTTGGATTCGACCAGTTCAACATCAATCAATTCGCCGCCGTAAATTGCTGTGGCCGTGTGACCATAGGTTTTGGCGGAATAAACGATGATGTCATCATAAGAGGAAATATCATAGATAATCTGGCCATCCATTGTAATCGAGAACGGGTCTTCGCCTTCCAGTTCGATTCGGAGCGCCAAGTTATTTATGCTGATCGTTGCCTCGCCAAATATATTGATATCCATGCGGACACTTCCGTCAGCCTGAACATTATTCATGTTCGTCTGTTCCCAGTAGGTATTGGCGACCTGTTCGATATCCGCGCGCCATTGACCCGTAATGCAGCCGTCAATTCCCGAGGCTTGAGCCGGTGTGAAAAGGGGAGTGGTAAGTAACACAGGTATAAAAATATATTTAATTATCAATGCTTTATCCTTATTTTGCACGGATCAGAGAGCCCGCCCCGTGATCTGTGTAAAGCTCTAGCAAGCATGCATTAGGTGCGCGCCCATCCAGAACAACCACGCCCCGCACCCCGCCTTTGATTGCCGCCAAGGCGGTTTCGGTTTTTGGGATCATGCCGCCAGTGATGGTGCCATCCTTGGTCAGGGCGCGGATATGTTTCGGGGTTAGCTCGGTCAGAACCTCGCCTGATGCGTCCTTAACACCCGCAACATCGGTCAACAGCAACAGCCGGTCCGCCTTTAGGGCCGTGGCAATCGCACCCGCCGCCGTGTCGCCATTGATGTTGTAAGTTTCGCCATTCCGCCCCGCGCCAAGCGGGGCAATAACGGGGATTGTGTCAGCGTCAAAAAGGGTGTGGAGCACAGACGCGTCCATTTCAACAGGAGTGCCGACGAAGCCCAGATCGGGGCTGGTTTGTTCGCAAATCATCAGATTGGCATCCTTGCCCGACAGGCCAACGGATTTGCCGCCCTGCGCATTGATCGCTTGCACGATGCGTTTGTTAACACGGCCCGACAGCACCATTTCCACCACCTCGACGGTGGCGGCATCCGTTACGCGTTTGCCGTCAACAAATTCGGATTTGATATCCAGTTTGGCCAGCATGTCATTGATCATCGGCCCGCCACCATGCACGATCACCGGATTCACCCCGACCTGCTGCATCAAAACGATGTCGCGGGCAAAGCTGTCCATGTCATCGTCATTTCCCATCGCGTTGCCGCCAAATTTAACCACAACCGTCGCCCCGTCATAGCGTTGCAACAATGGCAAAGCGTCTGACAGGGTGCGCGCGGTGGCGGTGCGATGACGGTGCATGGCGTCTTGATTTTTCATCATGGGTTCCTTGTTCTCTACACTGTTAATCGCTTGCGCAAGCTGTGCCAAGGGTTGTGCCAATTGGATTGTGTTTTGCCCACCGGCGGCCTAGGTTCCGGACAAGCAATGATCGGGGACTGAAATGGTGAAAAACAAGCGACGCAAGACCATGTTGTTGACCGGTGCCAGCCGTGGCATTGGACACGCGACGGTGCAGTATTTCAGCGCCAAGGGTTGGCGCGTTATTACCTGTTCGCGCAATCCGTTCCCCGACGAATGCCCGTGGGGTGGCGGGCAAGATAACCATGTCGAGATTGATCTGGCCGACCCGCGCAAAACCATCGAGGCCATCGAGGTGATCCGTGGAAAACTGGATGGGCAACTGGATGCGTTGGTGAATAACGCAGGCATTTCCCCCAAAGGGCCGAATGGCGAGCGGTTGAACACGATTGATACAGACCTGATGTCATGGGGGCAGGTGTTCCACGTTAATTTCTTTGCCCCTGTCGTTTTGGCGCGTGGATTGAAGGATGAATTGGCTGCTGCCAAAGGGTCCGTGGTGAATGTGACCTCGATTGCCGGATCGCGGGTGCATCCATTCGCGGGCGCTGCCTATGCCACATCCAAGGCGGCATTGGCGGCGTTGACCCTCGAAATGGCGCATGATTTCGGGCCGATGGGCGTGCGGGTGAACGCGATTGCACCGGGCGAGGTGGAAACGTCTATTTTAAGTGAAGGCACCGACAAGATCGTGGATCAGCTGCCAATGCGCCGGTTGGGGCAACCCGAAGAAGTGGCGGCGGCGATCTATTTTCTGTGCTCGGACGCGTCATCATACATTTCAGGCACCGAAATCGAGGTGAACGGGGCGCAGCACGTTTAGTGCGCTCTGATTCCGTAAAATGCAAGTTGCACTTAGCGGCTAAACGAGGTCGGCGATAATTGTGCGCAGGATGGCGATGCCTTCGCCTTTTTCTGACGATGTCAGGATCAGTTCCGGATAGGCAGCGGGGTGTTTTGTCACCGCCTCGCGCACCTGTTTCAACACGGTGGCGCGGTCTTTGTCTTTTACTTTGTCGGTCTTGGTCAGCACCACTTGAAACGTGACGGCGGCGCGATCCAGCAGCGTTAGAATTTCCTCGTCCACCTTTTTCACCCCGTGACGCGCATCAATCAGCACGAAAGCACGGCGCAGGGTTTGGCGGCCTGACAGGTATGATTTCAGCAGGCGCTGCCATTTTTCCACCACGGGGATCGGCGCATTGGCGTAACCATAGCCGGGCAGGTCGACCAGAAACGGGCCGTTCAGGGTGGTGAAATAGTTGATTTCCTGCGTGCGGCCTGGGGTGTTTGATGCCCGCGCCAACCCTTTACGCCCAGTCAGGGCGTTGATCAGCGTCGATTTCCCAACGTTGGAGCGGCCCGCGAAACAAACCTCGAGTCGGTCGGCAGGTGGAAGGCCGTCCATCGCCACCACGCCTTTCAAAAATTCGGTGTTGCCCGCAAACAGCCTGCGCCCGCGTTCCTTGGCCTCACGATCCGGCTCTTCGGCGATTGTGAAAGGAATTTCCATTACAGCACCTCGAAGGTGTCGCCGATGGCGATTGGGCCGGAGGTCACGACAACGCCGTAAACGCCGAATTGCTGGTGGCCCCAGTTATCCTGTAAGGTGCCCAAAGTATCGGCATCCCGCAGCCCCGTGTTGGGGTTTACAGTGGTGGCCATGCACCGCGTAATACGTTCCTTGATATTAAGTACGGCCCCGCCGATGCGCACACGTTTACCGACCCAGTCAAATTCTTCCCAAGGGTCCAGCCCGTCAAACCACAGGTTGCCGCGCCAGCGCAGCGGCGAGGGCTCGTAGCCCAGTTTTTCGCCAATCGCGTTGTTGGTTGCGTGGCTGTTTATGCTGATCGAGGGGAAATCTGAATCGGTCATGCCTTGGCTGGTTGCGCGGATGATATCGGCAGATGCGGCGCGGCTTGATGGCATTATGGGTCGGACCCAAGCCAGAAATCTGGCGCTGTCAGTGTCCGGATTAAAGGTGATTTCCGGTAAATCGGGGTGCGTCAGTGTGATGGTTTGCGTCGTCTCGTCTAGCGTCGCACGAATGGCCATCAGCGATGGCGCCTTGGCCCCGCGTGAGAAATTGGCGCAGCGCACCCAGTTGGTGCCATCGAGCTTGGCAGCCTCGTGCGGGATGGCCCAAACGCGATCCCACGGCAAGGTTTTACCCGCAGTCAAACTGGCAGTTTTTAACGCCTCGACCCCATGCGCCTTGATCGGGTGGCGCCAGATATGGGTGAGGGTTCCGGTCACTTATCATCGTCCTTCGTCTTTTTCTTGAAGCTTTTCCGGATATTGCCAAACACATCGGGTTTTGCCCCTTGCGAACGCATGATCGAATATTGCTGGATAAAGGTGATGGAGTTGTTGGTGATCCAGTACAGCACCAAACCGGAGGCAAAACGGCCCAGCATGAACATGAATACCCATGGCATCCATGCAAAGATCATCGCTTGGGTCGCGTCGGTTGGTGTCGGATTCAGTTTTTGCTGTAGCCACATCGAGATACCCAGCAGGATCGGCATAAGGCCAAGCGATATAATAGCGATCATCGAGCCAGGATCGGGGGCGGCGAATGGCAGCAGGCCGAACAGGTTCAGGATCGAGGATGGGTCAGGTGCGGAAAGATCGCGAATCCAGCCGATGAACGGGGCTTGGCGCAGTTCCAGCGTGACAAAGATCACTTTATAGAGCGAAAAGAAAATCGGAATTTGCATCAGGATCGGTAAACAACCGGCAGCGGGGTTTACCTTTTCCTTCTTATAAAGCGCCATCATTTCTTTTTGCATTTTCTGCTTGTCGTCACCGCAGCGCTCTTTCAGGGCTTCCATTTCGGGTTGCAACGTTTTCATCTTGGCCATCGAGACATATGATTTATAGGCCAGTGGCAGCAGGGCCGCCTTAATGATGATAGTCAGGGCGATGATCGAGAACCCCATATTGCCGATAAAACCATTCAGATTATGCAGCAGCCAAAAGATCGGTTTGGTCAGGAAGAAGAACCAACCCCAATCGATCGAATCCAGAAAGCCGGTAATGCCGCCTTTTTCATAATTGCGAATGGTTTCCCATTCTTTCGCGCCCGCAAACAGACGCGTTTCAACGGTGGCGGTTGCACCGGGTTCAACTGTCTGGATCGGCATGCGGGCTTCGGTGGTGTAAATATCGCTGCCGGGGATGTATTTAGCGACCGAAGTAAACTTCTGGCCCTTGGCGGGGATGATGGATGTCATCCAGTTCTTATCAGTAAACCCAACCCAGCCCTCATTTTCAACTGTGATCAGGTCGGCGTTAGCGCCTTCGGCTGGAACAACGTCCATGTCGGGCATGTTTTTGTATTTAATTTCCTGTAGCTTACCATCCGACATCCGCACGACACCTTCGTGCAGGATAAAAAAGCCGGTAACATCAGGTTCGCCATAGCGGGCGACGATACCGTATGGGAATAGGCGGCGGGTAGCATCGGTGGTGTTTTCAACTGATTGGCTGATCGAGAACAGGTAATGTTCATCAATCGAAATAGTGCGTCGGAAGGTCAGGCCGCTGCCGTTGTCCCAGCGCAGGGTCACGGGGGTTTCGGTGGTCAGCGTTTTACCCGCCTCTAGCGACCAAAGGGTGTTTGGTCCAGGCACGGCATCGGCAGCTAGATCGCCCGCGGGGGCCCAGCCATAAATAGCATAATAGGGTTTTTCTTTGCCAAAAGGCGACAGGAGCGTGACCAGTGGGGAATCATCATCAAGCGTTTCACGGTAGCTTTTGAGTTCCAGATCATCAATGCGTCCGCCCAGCAGCGAGATCGAGCCGCCAAGTTCGGCCGTGTCAATCGCGATGCGCGGTGCTTTCTCCAACGCTTCGGCGTGGGAATTGGTCGGCGCTATGGGAGCGGTGGTGCTGTCTTGTGCAACGGCTGAAGGGGGTGTGGCAACGCTTGTGCCATCAGCGGTTTGCGTGGTGGACGGTGGCAGGGTCAGGTCAACCGGCGGGGGCGCTGGTTGGAAAAATATACTCCACACCAGCATCACGATACCGCTGAGCACTACTGCAAGAATTAGGTTCTTGTTTTGATCGTCCATTGTGGGACACCCTGTCACTGAAATTGGTCTCAGTGGTTCAACAGCGCAGGGGGGGAAAGGTCAAGCGGTTTTCCTGTAATTTAAGGGATTATGGCAAATGAATTTACCCTGTCTTACGCCCGATTTTCGGTGCTTCGGCCAGTTTTTCGTGGTGTTTCCGCATCCATTCCAGCGTATCCTCGAACGGCATTGGCCGGGCAAGGCCGTAACCCTGAATGTGGCCACACCCCAGTTGCGCCAGCATTGCGTGCTCGCCGACCGTTTCAACACCTTCGCCAAGGGTTTCGAGGTTCAATTGTTCTGCCATGGTTAAAATGGCGGATACCATGCGTTGTTGTTCGGGGTCTGTATCGACTTTCATGATGAAAGAACGGTCAATTTTGATCCGGCCAACCGCAAACCGGCGGATATTGGCGATTGATGCGTGGCCGGTGCCGAAATCATCCAGATCAATCGCACAGCCGAGCGTTGCCAGTCCGGCAATATTTCGGGTGATAATATCATCGCCCATATCGGCGACAACGGTTTCAAGGATTTCAACGGTCAGGCGTTCTGGGGTCAGGTCAAAACGGTCCAACTCCCAACGGATTTTATCAACCAGCTTGGGATTTCGCAATTCGGCGCTTGAAAAATTCACCCCGACCTGTGGCACTGAGAACCCGATTTCATCCCATTTTTTCAATGAGGTAAGGGACTGATACAGGATTACCTCGCCCAGCCGTTCAAACAGGCCCGCCTGTTCAATTGCGGGCAGGAAATCACATGGCGGGATTATGCCGCGTTCTGGATGGCACCAACGTGCCAGTGCCTCGAAACCGGTAACCTTGCCTGTGTCGGTGGAAACTTGCGGCTGGAACCAAGGCAGGATTTGCCCGTTTTCCAACGCCACGCTGACCTCTTCTATCAGGTCGTGCCGGACTTTGGCGTGGTTTTGCATCTCGGCGGAATAGCTGCGGATCGCACCGGGGCCGTTCAGGTGTGCCTCATGCAGGGCGTGTTCAGCCGCTTCGAGCATGGTTTCGCCCGCAAGGGTCGGGGCGCGAGACCCGAGACAGAATCCGACAGAGCAAGACACATAAACCGTGGTAGCATCAAGGCTGATAGGTTGGCTAACCACGTCTTGCAGACGGGCCGCAACCTGAATTATTGATTCAAGATCGGCACGCCGGACAGGGGCCAGCGCGATGGCAAAAACTGCCCCGTCAAGGCGGGAAACCACATCTTGATCGCGCAACACACCGCGCATCTGATCGGCGGTGCGATGCAAGATGTCATTGCACGCCTTATGACCTAATCGGGAAACAAGCGCGTTGTAATCATCCAGTTCAACCACCAGAGCGGCAGTGTTTAGCCCGCTGTGGCGGCAAGCCAGTATGAACTGTTCCAGCGCATTATCAATAGTTTCGCGCTGCCCCAAGCCATTCAACCCGTGTTGCATAGGCACCAGTGACACAGGGTTATCCTTGCCAAGAAAGGCAATGAACGCGGGCAATATTAGTGCAATACTGAGCAATGCGGTTTCCCCGCCCAGCCAAAACCCACCCAGCGTGATGGCGGGAAGAAACGCCAATGCCTGCGGGCCGGTGATGATAACGCGTAGATTTCGGAGAAATTGGGCGGCGGGCAGTCCAGCCATGAGCGGCATCCTTGTGCTGTGCATGGCGGGCCATACAGATTCAGCAGGACGCTACTAGTCTAAGGTCATCGGATTATTAATTCAGGTCAGGAATTTGCATTGCATTTTCATCAATTCCCTCGGGTCCTCGCATTAGACCGGAAAAATCAAACAGTTTCGGGTCCAGCAGGTGCGAGGGCCGCGCATTCATCAGGGCGCGAAACATCACTTGGCGACGGCCAGGCGCGTTTTTCTCCCAACCATCCAGCAACGCCTTGACCTGTTGGCGTTGCAGCCCGTCTTGGGAACCGCACAGATCGCACGGGATGATCGGATAGTTCATCGCGGCTGCGAATTTCTCGCAATCCACTTCGGCCACGTGGGCAAGTGGGCGATAGACGAACAGATCGCCCTGCTCGTTTAACAGCTTTGGTGGCATGGTGGCCAAACGCCCGCCGTGAAACAGGTTCATAAAGAACGTTTCCAGAATATCGTCGCGGTGGTGGCCCAGCACAATGGCGCTACATCCTTCTTCGCGGGCGATCCGGTACAGATTGCCACGGCGCAGGCGCGAACACATGGCGCAAAAGGTGCGCCCTTGCGGGGTTTTATCCAGCACGATGGAGTAGGTATCTTCATATTCGATTCGGTGCGGCACCTGCATTTCCTTCAGGAATTTGGGCAGCACCGTGGCGGGGAAATTCGGCTGACCTTGATCCAGATTGCATGCGATCAGGTCAACGGGCAGCAACCCGCGCCATTGCAACTCATGGAGCACGGCCAGCAGGGTATAACTGTCTTTACCGCCCGACAGGCAAACCAGCCATTTCGTGCCGCGCTCGACCATACCGTATTGGTCAATCGCCTCGCGGGCCTGACGCACAATGCGTTTGCGCAGCTTTTTGAACTCGGTGGTCGAGGGGGCGCCGTGGAATAGGGGGTGGATGTCGTCCATGCTATGCGCCCTTAAAATGCTACCTTGATCGTCGCTTACATAGATGTTGCATATGGTGTTGTAAATTGGCGGGCTGAAATGTGTCCTGTTATAGCATCGGGCGGTGTAGCGCTTGATGCATATCATAGCTGAAATGGCAGCTGATTATTATAATCAACCCACAGGTTTCTAATGATTAGGTGAATGCTATGAATGAAATCAGCAGCTACACAATGCAATTAGAGGCAAAGGGCAAAGCAGCCAGATTGCGGTTCATTATATCCATGGATGACAGCAAACAGGATTGGCGCTGTAATCCTGGTGATTTTCTGGGCGCGGCCAAGGGCATCGTTAAATGGAAAGGCCGTGCGATCGGCTTGTATTCGGATGACCCGACCCCTTACGGCGTTCTGGAAATCCCGTCTGATGGTTTGGATTCGGTTCCAATCGGGGAAGGATCAAGTGCCTGGTTCGCGGGATTGGGCGAGGGGACATGGACCCTGACCAGTGAAAACGCCTATGAGGGTAATTAAGCGGGTAACCACATTGGCTATGATCTAGTGTTGGCTGTGATCATGATCGCAATCCGTGCCCTTGACCGGATCATATCCGCAGCCGCCCCACGGGTTGCAACGGCCCACCCGTTTGGCGGCCATCCATGTGCCTTTGATCGCGCCGTGTTTTTCCAGTGCTTCCATTGCGTAGGCGCTGCATGTCGGCTGATAGCGGCACGAATTTCCAACCCATGGCGAAAACAGCAGGCGGTAGGCACGCACGGGCAGAGCGACGATATGGGCGAGCGGGGTCATTTGGCGGGTCCGTGGATGGTGGTGAGCGCGAAAGTCAGATCTTTGACCAACTCTATATAGGCACGATCAATGGTTGCACCAGCGCGACCTATCAGCACGTAATCCCATCCCGGATGGCCATGCGAGGGCAGCACCTCGCGCACAATCGCCCGCAGGCGACGTTTGGCGCGATTGCGTTTTACGGCGTTGCCGACTTTTTTGGAACAGGTGTAGCCAACGCGGATCAGATCGGGGTCTGTTTCATCGGGCTTGCGCTTACGCGCCTGCAACACCAACCCTTTGGTTGCCTTGCGCGCCGCCTTTGAGGCCCGCAGGAAATCGGCGCGTTTGGTCATAGTGACCAGACAAACACAAACCGCCGGAGGCCCGCGCGTGGTGTCTGGCGTATTGCCTACCACGGGTGCCTTCGGCGGTGTCATATCATTTTACCTGATTGGCAGCGCTTATGCGCTGAGTTTGGCGCGGCCTTTAGCGCGACGTGCGTTCAGGATGTTGCGGCCAGCTTTGGTTGCCATGCGTGCGCGAAAGCCGTGGCGGCGTTTGCGAACAAGGTTAGATGGTTGAAATGTGCGTTTCATCGCCCGTCTCCGTTTATAGTCGTGTCTGATATGGCCTGCACCCATAAAGGATTCGTAGGCCAACAATGTTTGAAGTCCGTCATTTAGGGGGTTGTCGGGGGTAAGTCAATTCGTCAATCGCACCAAAAGTGCAACAAATCCGGCAATTGTCCGGCTGATATGTTTCAATACAGGGCAAAACCCCCGTGTAAAGTGAAACATCCCATCACCAGTGATCAAGGCGGCGTGATCGGGCTACTTATTTGCGGCGTAGACCTGCATGTTGGGCTGCAACGGGGCACGGTAATGGAAAAGGCAAGATGAGTGATATGACGGATACACAGAAAAGCGGGATGATGCGGTATTTACCGCTGATTGCTATTTTCACAGCGGCGGTGATCGGCGCATTTACCCTGCGCGATTACCTGTCGTTCGAGGCGCTGCGCGACAACCGCGAGGCGCTGATTGCATTTCGGGATAATAACTATGTGGTCACCGTGTTGGTGTTTATGGCGGCTTATACCACGGTCGTTACTTTTTCGCTGCCAGGTGCTGCGATTGCGTCGATCACCGGCGGGTTCCTGTTTGCAACTTTCCCTGGTTCCTTGTTCAACATTATGGCGGCCACCACTGGCGCCACGCTGATTTTCCTCGCGGCACGTTGGGGTCTGGGTGAAAAACTGGCCGCTAAAATGGAAGCGGGCGAGGGGGCTGTGAAAAAGATCAAGGACGGGATTGATGAAAACCAGTGGTCGATGTTGTTTTTGATCCGGCTGGTCCCTGCTGTGCCGTTCTTTGTTGCCAATCTGGTGCCGGCGATGGTCGGCGTGCCGCTGCACCGGTTCGTGATTTCCACCTTTCTGGGGATTATACCTGGCGCGGTTGTCTATACATCTGTCGGGGCCGGTCTGGGCGATGTGTTCGCCCGTGGCGAAACCCCGAATTTCGGCATCATATTCGAGCCACAAATCCTTCTGCCCATTCTTGGCTTATGTGCGCTGGCCGCATTGCCAATGGTGCTGAAACTGATCCGCAAATAGGAATTAAGAAAATGAAAAACATCAAAACGGATATCTGCATCATCGGTGCGGGGTCGGGTGGTTTGTCGATTGCATCGGGTGCGGTGCAGATGGGCGCAAGCGTGGTTCTGCTGGAAGGGCACAAGATGGGCGGTGATTGCCTGAACTATGGTTGTGTACCGTCAAAGGCGCTGCTGGCGGCGGGCAAGATAGGGCTGGCTTTTGGTAAGGCCAAAGACCATGTGCGTCGTGCGATTGATACCATCGCGCCGCACGATAGTGTCGAGCGGTTTGAAGGGCTAGGCGTCAATGTAATTACGGAATACGGCAGTTTCCTGTCACCAACCCAAGTGCAGGCGGGTGATACCATCATCACTGCGCGACGGTTTGTGATTGCCACAGGGTCGTCGCCGTTTGTGCCGCCAATCCCGGGGTTGGAAAATGTGCCCTATGACACCAACGAAACAATATTCGACAACCGCAGCAAGCCAAAGCACCTGTTGGTGGTTGGTGGTGGTCCAATCGGCATGGAAATGGCGCAGGCGCATCGGCGGTTGGGCTGCGAAGTGACTGTGATCGAGGGTATGAAGGCGATGGGCAAGGATGACCCCGAAATGGCCGCCATTGTGCTGGACAACCTGCGGGCCGAGGGCATCGAGATCGCCGAGGACGCGATGGCCAAGGAGGTGCGCGGCAAGAAGGGCGCGATTGAAATCGAGGCGCAGGACGGCCGTGTGTTCAAAGGCACGCATTTGTTGATGGCGGTGGGGCGTAAACCCAACATTGACCGTCTGAATCTGGATACCGCTGGCATTGAGCATCACCGTGGCGGCGTCAAAGTGGGCGCGAACCTGCGCAGCACCAACAAGCGCGTTTATGCGGTGGGCGATGTGGCCGGCGGGCTGCAATTTACCCATGTCGCAGGGTATCACGCCGGTGTGGTGATTAAATCCATGCTGTTTGGCCTGCCGTCCAAAGCCAAAACCGCACATATCCCTTGGGCGACCTATACCTACCCTGAACTGGCGCAAGTGGGGCTAACCGAAGCGCAGGCGCGTGAAAAACATGGCGGCAGGTTAGAAGTCGTTCGCTTTGATTTCGCAGGCAGCGACCGTTTGATTGCCGAGGGCAAGGCCAAAGGGCTGATCAAGGTGATGGTGGTTAAGGGGCGTCCTGTCGGGGCGTCCATTGCCGGACCATCTGCGGGCGAATTGATTGGCCTGTGGGCGATGGCGCTGGCCAATAACATGAAGATGGGCGCAATTGCCGCAACCGTTCTGCCCTATCCAACCGTGGGCGAGGTTAACAAACGTGCGGCGGGTGCTTATTTCACCCCACGGCTGTTTGAAAATGCTAACGTCAAACGCGTGGTTGGTTTTGTTCAAAAGTTCTTGCCGTAATCCGGCATTGAAAGGACTGAAATGTTTCTAAATTCTCTCTCTGGTCGGTTTCTGATCCTGACGACTGTATTTGTAATGCTGGCCGAGGTGATGATCTTTGTGCCATCCGTGGCGCGGTTCCGTGAAGATTACCTGCTGCTGCGTCTGGAAAAGGCCCAAATCGCGTCGCTGGCCCTGCTGGCGGACGATATGATCGATGATGCGCTGGAAGCCGAGCTGCTGCAAAATGCAGGCGTTTATAACGTGGTGCTGCGGCGCGATGATATGCGCCAGTTGATGTTGTCATCTGCTCTGCCGGGTGAAGTCTATTCCACCTATGATCTGCGGGCTCCAAAACCTGCCGAATTGATTGGCGATGCGCTCATGCGGCTATGGGATACGGATGAACGTGTGATCAGGGTGATGGGTGAACCGGTGCGCGGGGCTGGCCTGTTGATCGAGGTGACGATGGACACAATGCCCCTGCGGGCGGCAATGATCGACTACGGGCTGAACATTCTGAAACTGTCGGCGGTCATTTCGGTGATCACGGCCATCATGCTGTTTCTGGCTGTGCGCGGGTTTTTGTTAAAACCGATCCACCGTGTGGTGCGGCACATTAAATCCTATGCAGAAGCTCCCGAAGATGTGCGCCGGATCATCGAGCCATCAGCAAGCGTGCTGGAGTTGCGCGAGGCAGAAGAGGCGCTGCAATCCATGCAAACACAGCTGACTGGATCGCTAAAGCAAAAGGAACATTTGGCCCAGATGGGCGGGGCGGTGGCCAAAATCAGCCATGATTTGCGCAACATCCTGACCACCACACAACTGTTCGTCGATCGGATGGAAGGCTCTGATGATCCGATGGTGCAACGCGCCGCACCCAAGCTGGTGAATTCGATTTCACGCGCGGTCAACCTGTGTGAAAGCACCTTGGCCTTTGGCAAAGCGGAAGAGGCAGCACCAGCGCTAACCCGCGTGGCGCTGACGGGAATAGTGAGCGATGTGATTGATGGCGAACGGCTGGCGGTAGAAGACCATGACGTAAGCTATAGTGATGATATTCCCGCCGAAATGGTTATACGGGCCGACCCAGAACAACTGCATCGGGTGATCTCGAATATTGTGCGTAACGCGCGACAAGCGATTGTTGCCACCGGCAAAAGCGGTGAAATTTCTATTGGCGCCCGTGAGGATGAAGACAACTGGTGGATCACCATCATCGATACCGGCCCCGGGCTGCCCCCAAAAGCACGCGAACATTTGTTCACCCCGTTTCAAGGCGGGGTGCGCAAAGGTGGCTCTGGTCTGGGCCTGTCGATTGCGGCGGAACTGGTGCGTGGCCATGGCGGTGCGCTTGAGTTGCGCAAGACGGACAGTGATGGCACCGAGTTTGTGATCTGTCTGCCCAAAGGGGAAGTCGATTTAGATACGGTTGGTGCGTGATTCCCCCTTGCAAACCATCGCGCGGACCGCTAAATCGACGACTGGTTAGCACCCGTAGCTCAGCTGGATAGAGTACCTGACTACGAATCAGGGGGTCGCACGTTCGAATCGTGCCGGGTGCACCATTTTTCTCAATTATATAAGATGGTTAGCTGGTTGGTTAGGTTTGCCCAAGGACGGGGTGCGAAGCCAGTAGGCAATTTTCTCGGTAGAAGTGGGAATCGTATCTGTGCTTTTTGCAGCACAGGATGCCGCAGTCTATTTGTCCGAGGCCTTTCGACTTCCAAGCAATTTTATGGGGCTTGGCCTGATAGACATAGCGAGCTGCCGCAGTAATGGCCTATCGATGTGCGTTCTAGAGATGGGCCATGTCAAATCTGAGGACTGCTCACGGCCCAAGGACTAAGCCGCTCGCGCGGCAATGGCGCTTGTTGCGTCGGTTGTGCCAAGAACTGAACACTGTGATTTTGGAAAATGACGAACCTGTCTGATGATTGGGGCTTTCTCAATCGTCAAACAGGAGGTTCCCATGACACACGAAAGAATAAGCCCGCTACGTCAGCGGATGATCGAAGATATGCAGATTAGGGGGATGGGTGACAAGGCGCAAAAGGCCCACATTCGAGCGCTGAAAGACTTTGCGGCCTTCCTTAATAGGTCCCCGGACACAGCGGCGGCGAATGACTTGCGCGCATATCAGTTGCATATGGCAAACACCGGCGTCACCCCCTCGACGTACAATGCGCGGATTGTTGCGTTGCGGTTTTTCTTTTCGATGACATGCGATCGCGAAGAGATGAAGCGGTACATGCAGTTTCGACGGGAACCATACAAATTGCCAATTGTTCTCAGCGTCGAAGAAGTCTCCGACCTTTTGGTGGCGGCACCTGGGCCTGGGCTCAAGTATCGCGCGGCACTAAGCATCGGCTACGGCGCAGGTCTAAGGGCATCTGAAGTGACCCATCTTAAGGTTAGGAATATCGATAGCGACCGTATGCTGATCCATGTCGAAAAGGG